>DYJG01000027.1 GCA_020723225.1 Desulfobacca acetoxidans
GGTGATCAAGCTGCTTTTGCCCCTGATGAGCGGCATCGGCAAACTCTGCGGCGTGGACAAAGACGAGGTGCGCCGTTCCTTCATCGCCATCAACAACCAGTTGGTTCTGGCCCAGCACCTCAAGACCACTCCGGACAAACTGCTGCTCCTGATGCCGCATTGCCTCCAGTTCCACGACTGCAAGTTTAGGATCACCGGCAACATCGTCCACTGCCAGCGCTGCGGCAAGTGCCCCATCAAGGGCCTGGCGGAACTCTCCGACAAGTACGGGGTGGGCATCGCCGTGGCCACCGGCGGCACCCTGGCCCGCAGGATCGTGGTGGAAAGACGCCCCAAGCTGATTATCGCCGTGGCCTGCGAACGGGACCTCTCCAGCGGCATCCAGGACAGCTATCCGCTCCCCGTTTACGGCATCCTCAACCACCGCCCCCAAGGCCCCTGCTACGACACTCTGGTGAACCTGGAGAGGGTGGAGGAGGCGTTGAACACGTTTTTATTAAAAGGAGAATCCACATGACTAACGGCTATATATCCTATTCAAGGGAGCGGGCGGCGACGGTGCAGGCGGCGTTCATCCGCCGGGTGTATAACTGGATGGCGTTGGGGCTGGCGGCCACGGCCTTGGTGGCCCTGTATACTGCGGGGAGTCCGTGGCTCCAGAGGATGATCTTCGGCAATTCCCTGGTCTTTTTCGGGCTGATCATCGGCGAACTCATCCTGGTCTTCTGGCTGAGCGCGGCCATCGACCGCCTGGCCTATTCCACCGCAAGCATGATGTTCTTTGTCTATTCGGCCCTAAACGGCCTGACCCTGTCGGTGATCTTCATGGTCTATACCGAGACCTCCATCGCCAGCACCTTTTTCGTCACCGCCGGCACCTTCGGGGTCACCAGCCTTTACGGCTACACCACCAAGCGGGACCTGAGCAGTTGGGGCGGTTTCCTCTTCATGGGCCTGATCGGGATCATCCTGGCCTCGGTGGTGAATATCTTTCTTAAAAGCCCCATGGTTTACTGGGTGGTGACCTACGCGGGCATTATCGTCTTCGTGGGCCTGACCGCGTATGACACCAAAAAGCTGAAGGACATGGCCCTGGCCGGTTTTGCCAGTGAAGAGGCGGAGAGCAAAAGCGCGGTCATGGGCGCGCTGGCCCTGTACCTGGACTTCATCAACCTCTTTCTGATGCTGCTGCGCATCTTCGGGCAACGGAGGGATTAAAAAAGTTACGAGTTACGAGTTAAGACCTCTGTGAAAGTTCCTCTGCCGTCAGACTGAGTGGAGCGAAGCTCCGGTGCGAATCTCGTAAAAACGAAGTCCTTTGCTCCGCTCAGGAAGACGCCTCCACCTCCTTCTAAAGTTCAAAAGTTCAAAGTCAAAGTTTGCCGGTCTGCTCCAGGCGCAGGCCGGAGCTGTCTCTGTAAACCTTGGAGTTGTTCACTTTGCGGGGATTGAGCCAATAGCCCAGGAAGGCCACCAATGACAGTATACAAAAATTAGTGAAAGGCATTTAGAATCTGCCAAAAATACCGATAAGATATTCGATATGCCAGGTGGAACCCCGATTGTCGGTTTTAAGACGGCATTGGGAAAGTTGTCCGGTATCAGGGTCACACCGGCGACCAAACTGCTTCCAGGGAGGAAGGAAAGGTGAGAAAAAGTTGGCGAAAGATTTTGGCACTGGCCGGCATCTTGTTTCTAATGGCGCCCTTACGGATCTGGGCCGCGGACATCCTGCTCTATTTCCCGCCGGAATGGAAAGGTAAAGGGCCCCAGGCCAAGGCCATCGCCGAGGCCCTGGGCAAGGGCAGCGGTCAGGCCATCGAGCCCCGCATCGTCAATTCCTATCCCCAAATCGTCCAGGATTTTGCCCGAAACCAGCCCATGCTGGTGTACGTGGGCAGTTTTGCCCAGGCCCTCCTTTATGAGCGGGGTTTATCCGCGCCCATCGTCCAGGGGGTGGATGGCAAGGAGTTTTACACCAGTATTTTAGTGGCGCCGGCCGCGGCGGGTGAGGACCCGTCGGCCATTGTCGCGGCCGCGGGGGATAAAGTGGCTTACACCAAAGGGGCCAGCAGCGGCGAGTCCGGGGCCAAGGCGGCCACCGCGGGCAAGGCAGCCATTGCCACCACCAGCCACCAGTTGGCGGTCAATGCCGTGGAAACCGGGACGGCCAAGTGCGCTTTTGTGAAAAATTTTTGGTGGGACGCCAATAAGGGAAAATTCGTCACCCTGAAATCTTTCGAGTATCCCGGGGTCAGCGAATATAAGCATGCGGATAACGTCATAAGCGCCAATAAAGCCGTGACCCCGGAGCAGGTGGCCAAGATCAAGGCCGCGGCGATGAACCTGGCAGAGGTCTTTGGGGTGCAATCTTTCCGGGAATTCGATGCGGCTTCCCTGAAACCCACCCTGGAATTGATGCAAAAAGCAAAGATCGATCCCAAGACCTATAGTTGGTGAAAGATTAACAACTCCTATCCCAAATAATGCTGGAAAATTATTATCCCGGGGTCCCACAAGAGGTTTTTTAAAAAAAGTTTGGTGAAAACCGGCAATAATAAGGTATTTCCGGGGCGGCATGCCCGCGGCAAAGAAGCCCCCATATTTTATAACTATCTTAAATCATTATTTAACTTGACAGATGCTTCGCGCTGTGCTTAGTATATAATATACCAGACAAAGCTAAACCCATCGTAAGGTGGGGGCGGAAAACTACGGATCTCTGTCTTAAAGAGATGGCCGGGTCACCTGGATAAGGGATCCGGTTTTTTTATTCCCTGGGGCTTGTCTTGGCTCGCGGCAACCGGGGAAGGTTGCGGGTGCGCGAGAGAACCGACGTCTAATTCAGCTTGAGGAAACGGGGCCGCCACCGGAAGCCGGAAGGCCAACCAGGAAAGGATTCCTGATGGGTTTTGAGCTGACTATCCAGAGCCCGAGCCAGGTCGGCTGGCAGGGAACGCCCGGACGGAGCAGGGCCAACCCCGAGTCGGGCGAAGGGCGCCGCCGGGCCTTTAATCCCGCGGGGGCCAAGACCCCTAAAGATGCGCTGGCTCATATCGAGCTGCTCTATAAAACCGGGCGCATTGACGAACTCGCATCGCTGCTGCGCCAGAGCCAGGTCTTTCGCATGGCCTGGCAGACGCTCCAGCAATCTTCTTCCCTCGATTCGGGGGCCGGGGAACTTGCCTCTTTAACCCCGGCGGGAGCAGCAATACCGGAGCTCTCCGGTCTTCCCGTGCCGCACCCCGGTTACGGCCCCGACGGCCAACTCCAAGGCCAAGACTCAGCCGTGTTGCCAGTAACGGCCACCCCGGAGTCATCCCCGGAAATTTACCAGGTTCAGAATTATCCCGTCCCCGCTTCCAAACCTACCCGAAGCTTGACTGCCGGCCGCCGGGTTTATGAAACCCTGGCCACCTTTTTCGCCAGGGAAAGAGCCGGCTTTCCCTGGTTCAACCTCAGGGTCTGAACCGGGTACGGGGCGGTATCTCAGGCCGAGGACTTAAATTTCTTCTGCATGGCCTTAATCATTCTTTGGGCTACAGCCATGCGCTCTTCACCTTCCCGGAGGCGGTCCCCCAGGAGCTTGCCCGCGGCCGCGGCGGCCGCCATGGTCTCCGGCTGTTTGGCGACGTCCGGGATGGTCTCCGGCGTGATTTTCACCCCCTCGCCATGCAAAAAATGGGGAATGCCCACCTTGCAGTTCTCCCCAAAACCGCAGGAATAGCAAGAAGCTGCGCCTTGAGCCGTAACCTTGGCCACGGTCTCGATGAAACTGTAGGAAAAGAATTTCTCGATATCATCCGCCGGCGGCTGCCCCCCGGTGCCCCCCACACCGACGGCCACGGCCAGCTTCCCCCAGAGAAGGCCGCACTCCCGGTGGCGGAACTGGAACCAGCGCTCGAAAAAGGCGTGGGTCAGGGCGTTCAGGCCGGTGAAGTAATTGGGGGCGCCGATGACGTAAGCGTCCGCGGCCACGATCTTCTCCCGCAAGGGGGTCAGGTCGTCTTCCACCTTGCAGACGTTGTCTTTCACGCATCCGAGACAGGCGATGCAGCCGAAAATTTTCTTGCCATGCAAGGACACGTAATCGTAGGGACAACCCGAGGCCTCGAGCACTGCCTTCACCAGCTTCGCCACCCCGGAGATCTCGTCTTTTCTAGGACTCCCGGAAATGCCCAGAATTCTCATACCCCGTCCCTCCCCAAAATTATTGCGGCAAGGTCGCCTGCACGATTAGTTGGGGAAAACATAGGATTCAAGTTTTCCTTGTCAACCTTCTTTCCCCACTCGGGAATAGGATTAGGGCGCGGGGTTGTATTCCTTTACTTCTTCTTGAGCTGGTCGGCCACCGATTGAATGGCCGCCTGCACCTTCTCCGGGTCTCCCAGGTAATAGTGCTTGATGGGCTTGAGGTCGCCGTCCAGCTCATAGACTAAAGGAATGCCGGTGGGGATGTTCAGGGACACAATGGCTTCATCCGGGACTTGGTCCAGGTATTTCACCAATGCCCGGAGGCTGTTGCCGTGTGCGGCGATGATGACTTTGCGCCCGGATTTGACCGCAGGCGCCAGGGTGTCGTGCCAGTGCGGCAGAAAGCGGGCCACCACGTCTTTCAGGCATTCCGTCAGGGGAAGCTCCGCCTTGGGCACTGTCGCGTAGCGGGGGTCGCTGCCGGGATAGTAAGGGCTGTCCGGCGTCAGGGGCGGCGGCGGCACGTCGTAGCTGCGCCGCCAGATCTTCACCTGCTCCATCCCGTGCTTCTCCACGGTCTCCGTCTTGTTCAGCCCCTGGAGTCCGCCGTAGTGGCGCTCGTTCAGGCGCCAGCTATGGTGTATGGGAATCCACATCAGGTCCATCTCTTCGAGCGCCAGCCACAGGGTCTTGATGGCCCTTTTGAGCACGCTGGTATAGGCCACGTCAAAGACGAAGCCCTCCTTTGCCAGCACCCGCCCGGCCTCCTTGGCCTCCTCGGTCCCCTTTTCGGAAAGCCCCACGTCAATCCAGCCGGTGAAGCGGTTTTCCCTGTTCCAGACGCTCTCCCCATGCCGGAGCAATACGAGCTTATACATCGGTTCCGGTCTCCTTACCCCTGAATTATCTTGTTTTTAAACCGGAAAGGGGTAAGCCTGCAACCTCTTAATACGACGGTTTTCGGTTTTCGGTTTTCAGTTAAAAGAATATAATCTATATACAGCGACATAAGTAATTGAACATCTTTAATCTCTGCGGCCTCCGCGTCTCTACGGCGATTCATTCCTACCGCAGAGGCGCAAAGAACGCAGAGGAGGTCGGGGATGATAGGAATTCATTGGAGCGAAATGGCTTTCGCAGGCGCTACTTTTTTAGTGTTGACCGCTTATCATGTTTACTGGGTCCATCAGTTGCACCGGTCGCCCTTCCAAACCTACCAGGGCCTCTCCAAGCATCTCCGGCATATGTGGGTGGAGTCGGTGATGAAGGATAAGCGGGACATCCTGTCGGTGCAGACCCTGCGCAACTCTATGATGGCTTGCAGTTTCCTGGCCTCCACGGCCATGCTCATCGGCTTGGGGCTACTCAGTTTCATTTTCAAACCGGAGCACATCACTGAAATCCCCTTTGACCTGACCCAGATTTTTTCCCACGCCCGCTCTCTTTTTCTGGTCAAAATCTTGCTGCTGATCATCCATTTCTTCTTTGCCTTCTTCAGTTTTACCCTGGCCATCCGCTACTTCAACCAGATGAATTTCATGATCAACGTGCCCGTCGATTGCGACCCCATGCTGACTCCGGAGTTCGTGTCCAAGACCCTGGATTTGGGGATGACCCATTACACCCTGGGGATGCGGGCCTACTACCTGGCGGTGGTGGTCACTTTGTGGCTGTTCGGTCCCCAATGGATGTTTGTGGGCAGCCTGGTTCTGGTGGCCATCCTCTACCGGTTGGATCATTGCTGTCACCTTGATTATTCCGCGGCTGTCTGCAAAATCAAAAACCACGGCGTAGGCCAGGAATGATTGTTTATCCTCCGGAGGTTGGCTATGGCCTCTTTGCGGCTGGAGAATTTAAGTCTGGCGGTGCAGGATAAAATCTCTCTCTTTTTCCACGAGATCCTGCAAGCCTCCGGGCCCCGGATCCATTCCCTTTATCTGGTGGGTTCCGTCTTGACCGAGGATTACCGGGAGGGGGCCTCGAAGATCGACAGCGTCATTGTTTTTCAGAAAATGGATCTGGCTTTCCTGGATCTCCTGGCGCCCCTGGGCCGCACTTACGGCCAAAAGGGAATCGCCGCGCCTCTGGTCATGGACCCCGGTTACCTGCACAGCTCGATGGACGTCTTTCCCCTGGAATTTCTCAACTTCAAGTTGCTGCACCACACTCTTTACGGCGAAGACCTGTTTGCCGGGTTGGAGATCGACCGGCAGGAACTCCGCTACCAGTTGGAGCGGGAGCTCAAGGGGAAACTGCTCTGGCTGCACCGGATTTACGTGTCTTCCATGGGGGACGGAAAGGTCCTGGCCGCGGACATCGTCCGCCATTTCGACGGTTATCCGCCGCTCTTCCGGGGCATGTTGCATCTGCTGGGTCAGACGCCGGCTGCGGCCCTGAAAGGAGACCTGGACCGGTTGCGCCAGGCTGCGGGCGTGGAGACCGCGGTCTTCGAAGATATCTTTGCCTTAAAGAATGACCCGGCCCGATTCTCCCCGGAGGAGGTCTCCCAATTATTCGGCAGGTTTTATCGGGCCACGGAAAGGCTGGCCGAGGTGGTGGATGGCCTGCAAAGCTAACAGCATCCTGAAAGTCCTTGTTTGTCTGTTATTTTGGGCCTGCCCCGTTTCTCTCCCGGCGGTGACGCCGCCTATCCCGGCGCATCCGTCCCAATACGTGGTGGACCTGGCCGGGGTGCTGGACGCGGGCGCCAGGGCCAGGCTCAACGGCATGCTCAAAGACCTGGAGGCCAAGACCACGGCCCAGGTGGTGGTCCTCACCATCAATTCCCTGGAAGGGGAACCCATCGAGAGCTTTTCCCACCAGACCGCGGTGAAATGGGGCATCGGCAGGAAGGGCAAGGACAACGGCGTTTTGCTCACCGTGGTCGTCAAAGACAGGAAGTACCGCATCGAAGTGGGCTACGGCCTGGAGTCCGTCCTGCCGGATAGCCTGGTGGGGTCCATCGGCAGGAAACATCTGGTCCCGCATTTCAAAAAAAGGGATTTTGCCGGGGGCATCAATGCCGCGGTCACGGAGATAATTAATAAAATAACCGGCGATCCCGGAGGTGCGGTTGCTTCCGAATCTCCCGGTGAAACTGCGGCCTCGAAAGAAGGGGAAAAGGAGGACGACCGGATCATTCTCATCCTGGTTATCCTTGCCGTTGTCCTCGTGCCCATGATCCTGATCTGGTTGATTTCCAGGTGGATGAAAAAGCGGGGTAAGAAATACGGCGGCGGCGGATACTACTGGTTCGGAGGCTCCGGCGGCAGCGGCTGGTCCTCGGGCGGCGGCGGGGACTCCGGTTTCAGCGGCGGCGGCGGTGATTTCGGCGGCGGCGGCGCTTCGGGAGATTGGTAGTATCCATCTCTGTCCTTAAAAGAAGCCTCACGCAAAGACGCAAAGGCGCAAAGCAAGACGCAAGAACATACTCAAAAGCAGCAATTGTTATGAAAACTTGGGGGGAGGAAATCCATGAATAAAAATCTGCTGGTCGTCCTGGGCGTTGTCGCCCTGGCGGTGGTGATCGGCGTGGGTTGGGTCATCAGCGGTTACAACCGGGTGGTGGCCATGGATGAAAACGTCAAGACCGCCTGGGCCCAGGTGGAGAATCAACTGAAAAGGCGTTACGACCTCATCCCCAACCTGGTGGAAACGGTCAAAGGCTACGCGGCCCACGAAAAAGGGATCTTCGAAAATATCGCCAACGCCCGCACCAAATACTTCCAGGCCCCGGACGTCAAAGGCAAGATCGAGGCCTCCGGAGACCTGGAGCGGGCTCTTTCCCGGCTTTTAATGCTGCGGGAGACCTATCCTCAGTTGAAAGCCAACGAGAGTTTTTTGAAATTGATGGACAGCCTGGAGGGCACCGAGAACCGCATCTCCGTGGAGAGAAAGCGTTACAACGACGCGGTGCGCACCCTTAATACCTATATCCGCACCGTGTTCGGGGCCTTCTTTGCGGGCCTGACCGGGGTGACCAAGGCCGAATACTACCAAATCCCGGAGGCGGAAAAGGCCGCGCCGAAGGTGAAGTTTTAAGGCGATTGTCCTTTTCACAAAGTATTCAACCTAATCTTGACAATGACCTATCAGGAAGTGTACCGTGCGTAGCATATGTGAGGTACCCCAATCATGCAAGAGGGGATATCGTATGATTAACTCTTTCGATATCGAAAATTTTCGTTGTTTTGAACAAGCGAGCCTAAAAGACCTTCGCACAATAAATATCATTGTAGGCGACAATGCATCCGGTAAAACTGCTCTTGGCGAGGCGCTTGTTATGGCAGCTGGTGTACATCCTGGCTTAGCAACAAGGATAAGGATGGCACGGAACAGGCCAGTCCCAGAACAAATGGCCTGGAATCGAGCGTCTTTTGAATCATTTTGGGAGGACTTGTTTTATGGGTTCGATAGTTCAAGGGAGATTAAACTTCAATTTAGTGATTCTTTAAAAGGAGAATACAAAATAGAGATTTATTACGACAAATCTCGACCAATACAGGGGTCTACTTTATTAACAGGTGCCTTAAGTGCCTTTATACCACCACTTACGTTTGATAGAATTGATAGTGCGGGGAAAAAAGAAACCATTAAATTACAAATAGATGAAAGGGGTGGTATAAAATTTGAAGGAAATATTGAAGCATTGCCAAATTTTTATGCAATTTCTTCTACTCAAAAATATTATACAATAGATATCCTTAATTATTTTTCAGAACTTTCCCAAAAGGGAGAAGGGGACATTGTTATTAAAGCATTTCAAAAAGAGTTTCCACAAATAGAAGATATATCAATTCAATTAGATGCAACAATACCATCATTATTTGCAAAACTAAAAAATATTAGAAAACTTATACCATTAACAATTGTCTCCGCTGGCGCTGCAAAATATTTAAACATATTATTGGCTATTACATTCGTAAAAAATGGTATCGTAATGATAGATGAAATCGAAAATGGTATTTATTGGAAAAAGATGCCTAACATTTGGAAAACACTAAGAAGTTTTTGTCATAACAATGGGGTACAATTGTTTGCGACTACACATAGTAATGAATGCCTTCAAGCTATTTTGCCAGCTATGGAAAAAAACGTAGAAGATTTTTCATTAATCAGAACGGAGGTTGATGGTAAAGCAAATTATAAAATAAGACAATTTTCTGGAAAATCATTTAAGGCAGCTTTGATAATGCGTGGTGAGGTTCGATAATAATGACTGGTGAGGGACTCGCTTTCACAGAAGAAAGATTTATTCTCTGTGAAGGACGGCCAGACAAAGGTTTTCTTGAAACTTTAATCAATGATCGTAACTTACCACACTTTCAAATAAGAGAGGCATCCGAATTTACAGGGGGTAAAACAGGTGGTAGGTCAGCCTTTGGTATATTTATCGAGGGTTGTTCAGCACTTAGTGGGTTCTCAAATTTAAAAGGAATAGCAATAGTAACTGATAACGACGAAGAACAAACACTAAGAAACATTGAGAAAAACCTGGCAAAACATGGATATAAGCCAAGTGATGCAGCCGGTATAGGCAGTATAGAGAATAAACCTGTTGTGATTATTCCTATTCCAGACCAAACTACTTATGGAAATTTAGAAACATTTTGTCTTCCTGTCTTATATGATACTTGGCCAAGTGCAGAAGAATGTATAAAAGCATATTTAGAATGCACGGGTGCTCTTTCTTGGGAAAAGCAGCATGAGTTATGTAAAGCAGTAGTCCGTTCTATTGTGGCAGGCTATAATGAAAATGATCCCAACAAAGGCTTGGGCGATTTGTTCAAAAACGGAACACTTTCAGCAAAGCACCCTTGCTTTGATAGATTAGCTGACATTCTCAATCGTTTTGATGAAATAGTTGCGAGGGGTTCATTTTAGCAACTTGTTATTAAAACCCTGTCCAATAGCACTTTCTAAACTTGAGTAATCCCATATCTTATAAAACCCCCTCCGCCCGGGCCTTGGCCCTGGAGATCCTGGCCGCGGCCCGAAGAAAGGGGGAATCCGTGGAAGACCTGCTGGCAGCGGCTTTTCTGCGGCATCCCCGGCTCCCACGGCAGGAGCGGGCCTTTTTGCTGGAGCTGGTCCAGGGCGTGAAGCGCTGGGAAATCCGCCTGGACTTTTATCTTTCCCGCCTGGCCGCCCAGCCCCTGAAAAAGATGCACCCCCTGGTCCTCCTACTCCTGCGCCTGGGAGCCTACCAGCTCCTGTGGCTGGACCGGGTGCCGGCCCGGGCGGTGTTGCACGAAGCCGGGAAACTGGCCAAGAGCCGGGGTTTGGCCCGGGCCCAGGTGGGTTTTATCAATGCGGTGCTGCGGCGCTTGTCCGCGGGCGGCCCGCCGCCTCTGCCGGATGCGGCTTCAGACCCGGCCCTGGCCCTGAGCGTGGTCCATGCGCACCCTCTGTGGCTGGTCCGGCGCTGGCTGGCCCGCTACGGCCCGGAGGAGACGGCAGCCCGCCTGGCTGCTAACAACCGCATTCCCCCCTTGGCCATCCGGGTCAATACCCTGAAAACCGATCCGGAAAGACTGCAAAAACGGCTGGCAGAGGAGGGGGCCCGGGCGGAGCCGTGTTCTTTTTCTCCCGTGGGCCTGCGGCTGACGGCCCTGGAGGCCCCGCCCCTGGAGATGCCTTCTTACCTGGAAGGCCTCTGGCTCTTTCAGGATGAAGGGGCGCAACTGGTGAGCTATCTCGCGGCTGCCGCGCCCGGACAAACAATCGGGGAAATCGGCTGCGGCCGGGGGGGGAAGACCGCGCACCTGGCGGAGATGATGGGCAACCGGGGCTGGCTTACGGCCCTGGACTATCATCGCCGCCGTCTCCAGGAAGCCCGTCTCAACTTAAGGCGCTGGGGCGCGGCCCTGCCCCAACTGCTGCAGGCGGATGCCACCCGGCCTTTGCCCCTGAAAGAGCGGAGCCTGGATACGGTAATGGTGGACGCGCCCTGCTCCGCCCTGGGAATCTTGCGGCGCCATCCGGAGATCAAGACCAGGCTGCACGAAAAAGACCTGGCCACCTTTCCCCCCCGGCAACTGGCGATGCTGGAGCAGGCCGGGAGGCTCCTCAAGCCCGGGGGGCGTCTCCTCTACATCACCTGCACCACGGAACCGGAGGAGAACGAAGGGGTAATTGCCGCATTTTTAAAAGGCCGCCCGGATTTTCGCCTGCTCGCCGCTCCGGAGACCCTGCCCCCGGCGGCTCGGATGTTCCTTACGCCCTCAGGCTTCTTTCAGACCTCCCCGGCTGCTGCCGACTTAGACGGCTTTTTCTCCGCAGTCTTGTTGAAAAAATAAACAGTAATCGAGCCGTTTGTAAAATGCTTAATCAATCATAATTTTCTCTGCGTCCTCTGCGTCTCTGCGGTGCAAAAAAGAATGGATTCACCGCAGAGACGCAGAGGGCGCAGAGAAAAGACACGCAGAGAAAAGACTTTTGCAGAAGGGTCAGTAATCGGTAATCAGTAGTCTTTTTTTCCGGGCCGAGGGGGCGGGGGCGAACTTCCGCGTTCGCCCCCGGGAGAGAACTAATTCCTGTCCCCGCCGCCCCTTCCGGATTTGGAATCGCCGCCGCCGGAACCGCCTTTATCCTGTCTTTCCTGTTTGCCACCGGAACCGCCTCTTTCCTGTTTACTCCCGCGGTCGTCAGGTCTGGGAGCAGGCGCGGCAGGTTTCCCCCCTCCAGGCGGAGCCACCTGAGGGGGCGCGGGCGGCCGTCCCTCCGGATCCCGTCCGGGGCCTCCTTTTCGTCTTTCAGGCGGGGCCACCACGGGAGCGGGCGGCGCAGGTCTCCGATCCTCCGGCGGAGCCACGCGCTCCGGGCCTTTCCTTCTTTCCGGCGGGGCCGCCTGGGGCGGAGCAGGAGCCGGAGCCGGTTTCACCGCAGGCGGGGCCACTAGGGGCGGAGCAGGCTTCTCACGGGCCCGGTCCGGCTTGACGCCCCGGAATCCTTCGTGCCAACCGGCTCCCTGGCCATGATGGTGTCTCTCATAGAAAGTCCGGTCATAGCGGTGGGTATAGGTATGTTGTTTCCAGAACGGGTAGGCCTGATGGAAATGGACGATAATTTGCGGCCTTTCCACATACCAGGAATGCCACTTCGGCGCATACCACTCGCCGGGCCTGACGATAAAGACGGGAGGATAAGCATAGTAGGGGGCCCAACCGAATAGCGGACCGAAATAGTAGTACAGGACGAC
>DYJG01000667.1 GCA_020723225.1 Desulfobacca acetoxidans
GCCTTCCGCTTGAATTTTGTCATTCCCGACCAGGCGGTCTACAAGCTGGAAGGACTGGATGCGTCATACTTTCATGAACGTTTGCGAACCGCATATGTCCCCAACCTGACGGAATGGCTGGTAAGCGTCTGGGTGATTTCCCTGGGGTTGCTGGCCTTTTTGCTGGGCGCCCGCTGGCTGCCGGTTATCCAAGCCGGGAGAGGAGAAGAGGAACATGTCTAAGAAGAAACTTAAGTGTCTTGAGGAACTTCAGGAGATGTTCGACGTCAACATGGACCGGCGGTATTTCCTCAAGTGTACCGCCTTCCTGGGCGGCTCTCTGCTGGCCACTCATTATCTGGGACGGTTCGCCCAGGCCGCGGCCGGAGCTGACTGGTCCACCCTGGACCTGCCCATCGGCGACGCCTATACGCACTATCTGCCGGAGAACCAGATCTACTCCGTCTGCCAGCAGTGCAATACCAACTGCGGCATCAAGATGAAGTTCGTGGACGGCCTGTTGGCCAAGATTGACGGCAACCCTTACAGTCCCTGGACCATGACTCCCCAGATTCCCTATAAAACCCCCATCACCGAAGCGGCCACCGTCGAAGGGGCCCTCTGCCCCAAGGGCCAGGCGGGGATCCAGGCCCTCTATGATCCCTACCGCATTGTCAAGGTGCTGAAGAGGGCCGGCAAACGGGGTGAAAACAAGTGGCAGACCATCCCCTTCGATCAGGCTATCAACGAGATCGTCAACGGCGGCAACCTCTTCGGCGAAGGGAACGTGGAGGGTTTGAAGGACATCTGCGTCCTGAAAGACCCCAAGATCGCCAAGGAACTGGCGGAAGACGCAGCCAAAGTGGCCGATAAGAAAATGGAGCTGGCCGCGTTCAAGGAAAAGCATAAAGATAACCTGAAATATCTCATCGACCCGGACCACCCGGATCTGGGTCCCAAGAACAACCAGTTCACCCTCTTGTGGGGCCGGTTGAAGGCGGGGCGGGGGGACCTCCTGAAACGTTTTGCCGGCAGCGCCCTGGGGTCCGAGAACACCCACGGCCACACCACCGTCTGCCAGGGATCGCTGTATTTCACCTGCAAGGCCATGAGCGACCAGTTCGTGGAGGGCAAATTCACCGACGGCAGCAAATTCTACTGGCAGGCGGACACCGGCAATGCCGAGTTCATCATGTTCGTGGGCGCCAATGTTTATGAGGCCAACTATGGTCCTCCGCTGCGGGGGCAAAAGATCACCAGCGGTCTCATCGACGGCCGGCTGAAGATCGCGGTAGTGGACCCTCGCTGCAACAAGGGTGCGGCCCGGGCCTGGAAGTGGCTGCCGGTGCGGCCTAACGGCGTAGCCGCGGTGGGTCTGGGGATGATGCATTGGATCATCGACAACCAGCGCTACGACGCCCGGTACCTCGCCAACGCCAACAAGGCCGCGGCCAAGGCGGATAATGAGCCCACCTGGACCCAGGCCGCCTGGCTGGTGAAGATCAATCAGGACGGCAGCACCGGGCCTTATTTGCGGGGCTCGGACCTGGGCCTGCCCAAGGAAAAGCGGCCCAAGAAGAAAGGCGACGGCGACTGGGAATTCGATTCCTTCCTGGTCTTCACCAATGGCGCT
>DYJG01000668.1 GCA_020723225.1 Desulfobacca acetoxidans
GCCGCGGCGGGAGAAGGGAAGGGCGGGTAAATTCTTAAGGGGCGGATAATCCCGAACTCCCGGGATCTTGCGGCGAAGCCGCGCGTCACCCAGGTAAGGGTTCCTCCATGGGCAACCGTCTTTTTGTCGGAGCCGTCATTCTGACTTTTTGGTTAGTGTCCTTATGCGGCCCGGCCCCGGTTTTGCCGGCGGGTCCGGAGCAAAATCGCGCCTCCGGCCAATCCCGGGAAAAACTCATGGATTGGGGCACCGCCCTCCTTTCAGCCCGGATTTTTCTGGGGCGCCTGCCCGAGGCCATGCCCGGCGGCGAAAACGACACCCCCGAACGCATCGCCCTGGGCAAGAGGCTCTACTTCGAGCGCAACATCTCCCTGAATAAGAATAAATCCTGCAACGACTGCCATTTCCTCACCAAAGGCCGGGCCGGCGCCGACTCCACCCCCACTTCCAAGGGGGCCACGGGCGTCTTTGGGAAGCGCAACAGCCCCACGGTCATCAATGCCGGCTTCCAATCCATGCAGTTCTGGGACGGGCGCGCCCCCGATCTGGCCGCCCAGGCCAAGGGGCCCATCCTCAACCCCATTGAAATGGCCATCAGGACCCCGGAAGACGCCCTGGAACTGCTCCGGCGGACCGATGGTTACCCGGAGGCCTTCCGCCGCGCCTTTCCCGGGGACACCGACCCCATTACCTATAATAACCTGGCCGAAGCCATCGCCGCGTTCGAACGCACCCTGGTCGCGCCCGGGCGGTTCGACCGGTTCCTGGACGGCGCGCGCAACACCCTGAGCGCCCAGGAAAAACGCGGGCTCACCAAGTTCATTCAGTACCGCTGTGTTGAATGCCACACCTGGGCCACGGTGGGGGGCCGCCTCTATCAAAAGCTCGGCAAGCACCATCCCTATAAAAATACTGAGGATGTCGGCCGCTACGAGGTTACCAAGAAGGAAGAGGACCGCTACGTCTTCAAAGTACCCATGCTGCGCAATGTTACCCGCACCGCGCCGTACTTTCACGACGGCCAGGTGGCCACTCTCAAAGAAGCCGTGCGCCTCATGGGCTGGCTGCAACTAGACCAGCGCCTGAGTTCCCGGGATATCTCCGATCTCATCGCCTTCCTCCACACCCTGGAAGGCAATCCTCCGCCGGTGGAGAAGCCGTGAGGACTACCGGTTCCGGGTTCCGAGTTGTTTTAGTGTTGGCTTAAATTATCGTTAATGCCCTGGCCCCCTGCCGTGGTTCTTGGCTTTCTCCCGGGGATTGTGTTATCCTAACTCCCAAATTTATTAAATCCTTAGCTGCTTCCAAGAGCCCATGAAACTGGTAACTGCCGCAGAAATGCGGGAACTGGACCGCAAAGCCATCGAGGAAGTGGGCATCCCCTCCCTGGTGCTCATGGAGAACGCCGGGCGCACCACCTACCAGATTCTGCGCCGGGAATTCCCCGAGCCCTCTCCGGTGGCGGTGGTTGCCGGCCGCGGCAATAACGGCGGCGACGGCTCTGTAGTGGCCCGTTATCTGGCCCAGGCGGGCATCCCGGTGACTATTTTTTTGGTTTCCGCCCGGGACCAGGTTAAAGGCGTCGCCCTGGTCAACCTGGAGATCGCGGCC
>DYJG01000669.1 GCA_020723225.1 Desulfobacca acetoxidans
TTTCGTGGTGGCCGGGCTGCTGGCGGCCGGGGCCTACCTGGTGTGGAAACTCAAGTCGGCCCAATCGCTGAAACCCCCTTCCTCCCAGGAAGAGACACCATAGACCGGGCGGACGGACGTGCCTCCGGATCCGGAACGGAAAAAAGTCGCCCCTCTCCCGGATTTCGCCGTTGAGAGCCCTGCCCTCATCAATCCCACCCGGGAGCCGGGGGAGGCGCAGGTTTCTTCCCGGGTTATCCTGGCCTTCACCCGGCCGGATTACCATTACCTCTGCCGGGTGGCCCACGCAGGCGGCCCGCCCCGCTATCTCTGGGATTGCGCGGTGCACGAGGGATCCTGGGAGGGGCAAGGCATCGCCGTGGCCGGCCCGGCCCTGGGCGCGCCCTACGCGGTGATGGTCTTGGAAAGGCTCATCGCCCTGGGAGCCAGGGTAATTCTGGCCCTGGGCTGGTGCGGCTCTTTGCAGAACCACGTCAAAGTGGGGTCCCTGGTGATCCCCACGGCCGCGGTGAGCAGCGACGGCACTTCCCCCCATTATCTCCCCAAAGGGACTCAGCCCGCGCCCAATCCGGACTTAATCCGTTTATTACAGGAGCAATTACAGAGTGCGGAGGTTCCCCGGCATTACGGCCCGGTCTGGACCACGGATGCATTTTACCGGGAAACCCCGGAGCAGGTGCGCCACTACCAGGCCCTGGGAGTCCTGGGGGTGGACCTGGAGCTGGCCGCGCTCTTCGCAGTGGGCCGGTACCGCCGGGTGGCGGTGGCCGGGCTGCTGGCGGTCTCCGACGAATTGGCCGACCTCACCTGGCGGCCGGGATTTCGCACTCCGGCCTTCCGCCAGGGACGGAGGGAGGCGGCCCGCGCGGTGTTTAGCGCGGCGACCGCGGCGAGCGGAATGATAGCTTGAATCAGGTTGGATCTTCCTCGATTCTGCCGCCCGCAATGACGAAATGGGGTAAGTCTGTTTCAGGACGGAAAATGCGCCAGTCTTCGCTTTTCGTCCCCGTCGGAAACAAGACCAGCCGATAGCCGCCTGACAGCACTATGGTTGCCCCGCCATACCTGTCCCCGGATACGGCTTCAACGATTAAGCCGTCGCCTTCGTTGATGTAAGATCGTGTCTCGGGATCGTAATTACCTAAAAATAATCCAACGAGCCGGTCTTGAAGGTTTTCGTCCCTGGCATAATCCCAGGCGCCCCAATCGATATCTCCGCTGTCTTCCGCGAACTCCCACAGGTCCCAGCGCCCGGTGACGATCCCTTGAGGACCCTCGATGCGCCAGGGGCATTGAATATGGAGGGCATAATCACCGACTTTTCCATCTTCCAAGGCCCGGAGGGGGCCGAAATGGAAAATACGCATGTCTGCCGCGCGTCTGGCTAGGGAGAGTTTCAAGCCCACGAGCGGTTTTAATTGTGCTATGATTTCGGTAACTACAGTATCCACAGCTTTTTCGCCACGTTTAGATGTTTGCTTTTGCACCTAGATATTTCTAATATTGCTATCTTATCGTCAAAACGGCTGTCCAGGAAAAGGAATCTCTCCCTATCAGTTTTCTTGGAACTTGGAACCTGGAACTTGGAACTCATGATAATTCGAGGCAG
>DYJG01000670.1 GCA_020723225.1 Desulfobacca acetoxidans
TGGTGATCTCGAGGATGGCGTCCAGCCCCAGGATGAAGTAAAGCTCCCAATCCCGGCCGTATTCCTCCCGGACCTGGCGCAGGGTCTCGATGGAGTAGGATTTCCCGGGCCGCCGGCCCTCGATGTCGGAGACGGTAATCTTGGGATGCCTTCCTAAGGCCAGGCGGGTCATCTCCAGGCGGGTCTCGAAAGGAGGGATGAGGCCCCTTTTATGGGGCGGCATAGCCGCGGGGATGAACCAGAGGCGGGTCAGCGAGAGCGCCTCCACCACCTCCTCCGCAGTGCGCAGATGGCCGTAATGGATGGGGTTGAAGGTGCCCCCGAAGAGGCCCAGGCGTTTGGTCCGAGTCGGATTCAAGAGCGCTTCCTAGAGATTGAGATGGGGTAAAAGGCAAAAATGTTAATTGAGGGGGGAAGAGGGGAAAAGGTTAAAAGGGGAAAAGAGGGAGGTGATTGATGCCGATTCGCCATTAAAGGGATTTTTCGTAGGGGCGAACCTTGTGTTCGCCCCGTATGCATCCGGGCGAACACAAGGTTCGCCCCTACATTTAATACCTTGTTGAGGGCAACTCGAGATGATTTTGCCACAAAATTTTTCCTTTTCCCCTCTTTCCCTCTTCCCCTTTTCCCCCTTAAGTTCTAATCTGCCCATCCCCATAAACAATGAACTTCGTGGTGGTCAATTCCTCCAACCCCATGGGCCCGAACGCGTGGAGTTTGGAGGTATTGATGCCGATCTCCGCGCCCAGGCCCAACTCGCCGCCGTCGTTGAAGCGGGTGGAGGCGTTTACCAGGACCACCGAGGAATCCACCTCTTTCAGGAACCGCTGCGAGCGGTCGTAATCCCGGGTGATGATGGCCTCGGTGTGGTTCGAGCCGTATCGGGCGATGTGGGCCAGGGCCGCGTCCAGGTCCGGGACTACCTTCACCGCCAGGATTAAATCGAGAAATTCCGCGCCCCAATCATCATCCTTGGCCGGAACCGTCTCCGGGTCGATCTCCCGGGTGCGGGGGCAGCCCCTCAGCTCCACCCCGGCCTGCCTAAAGCGTTGGAACATCCGGGGGATAAACGCCGGGGCCGCGGCTTCGTGCACCAGCATGGTCTCCATGGCGTTGCAGACCCCGGGGCGCTGCACCTTGGCGTTGAAGCAGACCGTTTCCGCCAGGTCCAGGTCCGCGCCTGCGTCAACAAAGATGTGGCACACGCCTTTGTAATGCTTGAGCACCGGGATGCGGGAGTGCTCGGCGACGAAGCGGATCAGGCCTTCGCCGCCCCGGGGGATGATGAGGTCCACCAGTTCGTCCTGCTTGAGCAATTCCGTGGTGGCCTCCCGGGCTACGCTGGGGATGACCTGGACTGCCGCGGCGGGGACGTTTGCTTCCGCCAAAGCCTCTTGCATGAGCCTGGCTAAAGCCAGGTTGGAGTGGAGGGCCTCTTTGCCGCCTTTGAGGATCACGGCGTTGCCGCTTTTAAAACACAGGGCCGCGGCGTCCACGGTGACGTTGGGCCGGGACTCGTAGATGAAGCCGATGACCCCCAACGGAATCCGCTGGCGGCCCACTTTAAGACCGTTGGGCCGGACCCACATACCGGTGATCGCGCCCAC
>DYJG01000671.1 GCA_020723225.1 Desulfobacca acetoxidans
ATCTTGGCCCCGCTGGCCCGGGCCGCCGCGGCCAGGCCGCTGATTTCGTAGCAACTGTCGGGATTGTTGATGGGATTGTCCGTCACCTGCACCTGCGCGGCCCCGGCCTTAAGACAGAGGTCAGCCACCGCTGCTAAAATCTCGGGATGGGTGGTGGCCCCGAGGGAAGCGGGGGTGGCGAACGCGGCGTTGACCTTGATGAGGACCCGGTCGCCCTTCTGGATGAAGGCCTCCATGCCGCCCAGGGCCTTGATGCCGCGCTCGAACATGGCCTTCCGGTCTGCGCCCCGGACAATGGCCATTGGCGCGGCGCTCGGGGCCGGTGCCTTCAGGGAATAATCCCCCAAACCGGACAGGGCCTTTTGGCCCTCCACCGGGACAGGGCCCCTGGAGTCATACAGGGCTAAACCCAGGCCCCCGGCAGCCAGGGCCAGGCCCGAGGCATACCCCAGCCGGATGAGAAAATCCCGGCGGGTCATGGCCTCGGTTTGCGGTTTGGCGTCTTTTGGCGTGATTGACAATTATTTTCCTTTAAGCCCAGCTCGCAACTGCCCGGCCAGCTCCAGCGCGGCCTCTAAAGACGAGGCGTCATGTACCCCGGCTAGATTGGAGCCTTGGATAAAGACGGCCTCAAAGGAGTTGTCCAGGGCGAAGACCTGGAGGTCCCCGGCCTCGGCTGGCGCCTGAACCTTCTGATAGCCGTTGGCGGCCAAAAAATCCAGGTAGCGCCGGGCCTCGGCCCGGGCTTGCTCCGGGGTCTCCTTGGCGGCGATAAAACCCGTGGCCTTGCCGCTCTTCAAGGTGTACTCCCCGGTGAGCATGTTGTTTAAACCCTCGCAGCCGAAGGAATCGGCGGTGCAGAGGCGCACGGTGTCCTTGGCCAGGCCTTCTTGGGGGAAGAGCGCGGCTGCGTCCTTGGCTTCGCCGTCGCCGGGAAGCTTGGCCAAAAGCGCTGCCGCGTAAGCCTCCAGGGATTTCTGCACCGCCTCAGAGGCCCGGTCGGCCACGATCTCCACGTAAAACCGGCCCTTGGTGAAAAACAGGGCGTTGGCCGAGGCGTAGGCGTTGGCGGTCAGCGGCAGATCGGGAGAACCGGCACGGCGCTGGCCGCTGAAGACGGCAAAGGCGTTGGGCGGCGACCCCATGTCGTAAATAAAGACCTCAACAAAGGCCCCGCCCGCCCCGTCCAGGCCGAAGCTGCGGCAGGACATCTCCTGGAAGCCAGCCTTGAGATAAAGATCCGCCTTGCCGTTGATCTTGTCGGAGAGGTTGTCCGGACCGTAGCTCTGCGCCGGGCCTTGGGGGCTGAACCCGGAGACTTCGGGGAGAAGCGAGGCGGTGGCACCTAAGCCCGGGCCGGAAGCGGCCGGGGTCCTGGCTTGCAGTAGCGGGGCCCGCTGGGCCACGACCACCGCGGGATTGAACCGGGTCTGCTGCGCCAGCAGCCAGACCAGGATCAGCCCCAGCAGGGCCAGAATGGCGTAGCCCAGCAATTTCTGGGTGGGGCCGACTTTGGATTTAACCCGGGCCATAATGCTTATTATAATGAGGACTTAATTAACCGCGGTTGACATTCTCTGCGGCCTCTGCGCCTCTGCGAGAAAC
>DYJG01000672.1 GCA_020723225.1 Desulfobacca acetoxidans
GTTTCAGTTTCACCCATCTCCGGCCCAAGGGGGACCCGGTGCGCTCCACCAGCCGCGTCGCTTCCGGGCCGGTGGGCTTTATGCGCATCTACGACGTCACCACCGAGGTGGTCAAGCAGGGAGGACGCCGCCGGGGGGCCAATATGGGCATCCTCAACGTGGACCACCCGGATATCCTGGAGTTCATCACCACCAAGGCCGATCTGGGCATGCTCACCAATTTCAACCTGTCCGTGGCGGTGACCGATGCTTTTATGGACAAGGTGGAGACGGAGGAAACCTATCCTCTCATCAATCCCCGGACCCGCCAGGAAGTGAAACGCCTCAAGGCCCGGGAGGTCTTCGAAGTCATCTGCGAATACGCCCTGAAGACCGGGGACCCGGGCCTGATTTTTCTGGATGCCGTCAACCGGGCCAACCCCACGCCGGACCTGGGTTTCATGGAGGCCACCAACCCTTGCGGGGAACAGCCCCTGCTGCCCTATGAATCCTGCAACCTGGGGTCCATCAACCTGGCCCGTCTGGTTAAAGACGGCGACCTGGATTGGGAGGAACTGGACCGGCTCACCCGCCTGGGGGTCACCTTCCTGGATGACGTCATCGACCAGAGCCATTATCCCCTGCCCCAGATCACCGCCATCACCCGGGCCAACCGCAAAATCGGCCTGGGAGTCATGGGCCTGGCTGATATGTTCATCCAGATGGGGATAGCCTACGATTCCCCCGAGGCCCTGGAGCTGGGGGAAACGATCATGACCCGCATCCGGGCCGCGGCCGTGGCCCAAAGCGAGACCCTGGCCAAAAAAAGAGGCCCTTTCCCCAATTTCTACCGCAGCCGCTGGCACCAAACCGGCTGGCCCCCCCGGAGGAACGCCACCGTGACCACCGTGGCCCCCACCGGCACCATCAGCATCATTGCCGGGACCTCCAGCGGCATCGAGCCCCTCTTCGCGGTGGCCTACCGCCGCCGGGCCCTGGAAGGGGAGGAATTTGACGAAGTCCATCCCTTATTTTTGCAGAAATTGAGGCAAGCCGGGCTCAAGGAAGAAGAATGGATTCCCCGGGTCCTGGCCGCGGGCCGGGTGCGGCCCCTGATGGGATTTCCCGAAGAGCTGCGCCGCCTCTTTCCCACCACTTTCGAGGTGAGCGTGGACTACCAGGTGAAGATGCAGGCCGCGTTTCAACGCCACGTGGAAAACGCGGTCTCCAAGACCATCAACCTGGCCCCGGAAGCCGGCGTCGAGGAGGTGGCCCGGGCCTTTAAGCTGGCATACAAACTGGGGCTGAAAGGCATCACCGTCTACCGCTACGGCTCCAAACCCGGCCAGGTGCTCAGCCTCCCCCCCCAGGCCGACGCCCTGACCCTGGCCCATGAGTTCGCGGAAGAATGTAGGCAGTGTTCGGTGTAGAAAAGAATCGTTTTCCGTTTTTCGTTTTCCGTTTTGGGTTAGTTAATAGAATTTGGTTTTCAATAAGCTACATAGCAACTTTTCATTTACAGCCGCGTTGGTTGAAATACTAATTCGTTATCAAAGTTCAGTTTTTTCGTAGGGGCGAACCTTGTGTTCGCCCCGAACGCTCAGGGCGAATACAAGATTCGCCCCT
>DYJG01000673.1 GCA_020723225.1 Desulfobacca acetoxidans
GAAATTTCGAACTTTTTTCATTATTATAAGTATAGATGTAACCTCACTGCTGTCCGGCACGCTAATTGAATAGCACGGGTTGTCGGTTGTCTGGTGGTGAAAGACCGAGCAAGACCCGTAAATTCATGCGTTCCAGGAGCATGGTTTGGGCCAGGCGGGAGAGTTCCAAGAGTCCCCAGCCGGCCTTGGTTTTGAGCTTGACCCACACCAGCAGCAGGTAAGCGATCAACGCGGTCCAGATTTGAATCAACACCGCGTTCTTGGAGGTCCCGAAAAAGGCCTTAATTTTCAGGTTTTGCTTGATCCACTTGAAAAAGAGTTCGATCTGCCAGCGGCGGCGGTAGAGTTCGGCCACCTCCAGAGCGGACAGGTCAAGGCGGTTGGTCAAAAAGACATATTCCTTGCCGGTTTCCGGGTCCCGATAGTGCACCCGGCGCAATGGCTCAGGGTAGCAGGCTTGGCCCTTAGGGGAACTCAAGCGGATAATCTGGTCGGCCAGGACGGGGCCACCGGCCCAGGCTTCCTGGACCACCTCATAGCAGGAGTTGGTTTTCAGTCGAGTCACAAACCAGACGCCGTCCTGGTGCAGGCGGTAAAGCCAGGCATAATCCAGGTAGGCCCGGTCAAAGATCAACAGATCGCCGGGCTTAAAGCGCAGGTCTTGGACGGCTTGGCGGTCATGGGTCTTGCCGTCGGTGACCAGGACACACTGGGGCAGCAACCCGGTAAGCACGGTGTGCAGCTTGATGGCCCCCTTGCGGGTGCGAAACTTGGCCCAGGGAAAGACCGCGGCGCACAGATCAATGGTGGTGGCATCGATAATTTTGATCGGCGGGGCCTTCTGGGGCTGTGGCGCCAACTCGGCGGAGACCCGTTCATACAATTTATAATAGGTCTTTTCGAAGATGACGGCTGGACGCTGCGTATTGGCGTCAGCCAGGGTTGAGCGCCGCACTTTGGAGAGGCCCAGATGGTAGAGCTTATGGGCTTGCCGATTGATGCTGAATACTACATCCCGGAGACTTTTGCGGGCGCTCCACTGGCCGAAAAGCATGGTCACCAGGTGTGACCAATAACTGAATTTCCTGGGGTCCGGCCCCTGCCAGGCATGGCTGTCCACCAGATGGTCGAAAACATGTCTCGGTATGAGTTGTAGTAATTGACCCATGAGTGTGCTACAATGTGCCATAAGCCCCATAACTCCTTTCAATGTTTAGGTTTTCGGCAAACCCATTATAGCATTGATCGGCTGTGTTGGGGCTGTTTTACTTGCTATCTCAAGTAATTTCTACCGGACAGCAGTGGCTTCTCTTCCCCTGTTTCCCTTTTCCCCTGTTTCCCTTTTCCCCCCTTCCCCTCCCCCACTCCGGTCTTGACCAGTTATAGCAATTTGCTTAAGGTAGTAAATTATGAAAGTCCTGCTCATCCAACCATCCCAGATTCTGAAAAACGGCCGTTTGGATAAGCGCAAACGGCGCTGGCTCCTGGGCATGACCATGCCCTACGTGGCCGCCCTGGTTCCCCAGGATATGGAAGTGGAGATCAAAGACGATCTCCTGGAGGAGATTACCTTCCGGGAAAAATGCGACCTGGTGGCTCT
>DYJG01000674.1 GCA_020723225.1 Desulfobacca acetoxidans
TTCCCACCGAGGTATCGATTAAATTCATATAATTGGGATTAACCGCGCTGATACTCGGCACTCCGGCGCCCAGATTATCCGGGCTGGCCTGCCAGAGGCCCGCGTTACTGATGGTCCACGATTTCCATTGATAACCCAATCTGGCCACGAGTTCCCAGTCGCCGTTTCCCTGCTCATCCACGTAGATTTCGGCCTGGTAAACTTTGCCCTGAACCTGCGCCTTCGCAAGCCTGGCGACGAAGAAGCTGTTGGCGGTCTGCAGCCGGCAGGAGTAGGTCATGACTCCCCCCCTGATGCTGCTGTCCGCGCCCATCATATAAGGTTTGTTGGCCTGGCCTCCGGGCTCGGTGGCCACCGCACCCACCGGGGCTTGGTCCCAAAACATCACATCCTGGGGCCGGTCGCCCTTGAGGCCGACAAAGAGGTCCGTCTGGCGGGGATCCAACCCGACATCGTCATAGACCTGGTATTGCGAGTAAGCGGGCAATACCCCCGCCTTGCCGGGAAGAAAGGTATTGGACGCGAAGTATTTTTCCTGGCCCGGGTAATCGGTGTAGGCCATGGGAATCACGTTATTGGTTTGGTTGATAACGGTGTAGCGTTGGGTTGCATCCCAATTCTGGGTGACCAGGGGATAAAAATTATAAGTTCTGCCATTCTGATACGCCGGCAACTCCACCGAACCGTCGTTTCTGACGAACAATCCGGAAGTATTGTTGAGGAGATTAAAGGAACCCCAGGCGGTGTAATAACGGAGCAGATTCCTCTGAAAGCCCGGCATCGGCTGGAAATGGGTGTAGATGCCGTTTTGCAGCCAAACCGGGGGCGGGAAGGGATAGGTGGCCAAGCCGGTGATCGCATTATAACAATCGGTTCTAACACCGCCCTGGTTCGAAAATAATTGCAGCCAATAATTAAAGGGAGGCGCGGCCGCTTGCACCAACTGGGTATTGCAAGGCCCGCCGCCATCCATGGGCAGTTGGTAGATTTCGAAGGGCTGGTTCACTTCCTGGGATTCCTGGGCCCACCCATAGCCGGTCAGGTGATATCCGGGGCCGTTGGGCTGATACCCGGGTTTACCCATATAGGCGTCCACCGTCCAGAAAACATGCTCCGTGAGGCCGTTATGTTTGCCGGCGGTGTTGCCCAGGTTCGGAATGAAATATTGGGCGTCGGCGTTGGGTTGCGTCAGGTACACCCTCTCATTGGTGTAAGGGCTGAGACTGGTAGTGGCGCTGATTGCAGTGCGCCGGCCATTGTTAAGGGTGGCGGGGATGACGAAATCAATGTTATTGAGGGCCTGAGGGTCGTATTGAGCCGCGGTCCGGCGATAGGCCATGTCAATGGTCATAAATCTCGAAATGGCGCTATATACGGTATAGACCGTGCCGTTAAAGGTCAGGGTATCGCCGGTGGTCAATTTTTTCAGCTCATAGACGATATTCCTATACCTGACCGTGCCCGCGTCGATCACCGGATTGGCCGCCAGGGTGCCGTCCGCATTATAGGTTCCCTGTTTTTGAAAGGCGGTACCCATGGGGGTGGGGTAAGGCCCGACGTTGGGATAGTCGGCCAATGCCAGGCCGGAGA
>DYJG01000675.1 GCA_020723225.1 Desulfobacca acetoxidans
CGTCTTGGCCGGCGAAAACGCCCTGGACAAATTCGGGTACGCCCTGGCTGCCGGCGACTTGAACGGGGACGGCATCTTAGACCTCGTGGTCGGCGCTCCCTTTCACTGTCCCAGCCCGGCCCTCTATCAGAAGGGCGCGGTCTATATCTATTTCGGCCCCGATTATGATCCCGCCGGGGCCGTGAAGATTGCCGCCACTACGATGGTCGGGGGCATCGGCTTCTCCGTGGCAGCCGGCGACATCAACGGCGACGGCGTGGACGATCTGCTGCTGCAAGCCTCCGGGAAAGTAGTCGCCTTCTACGGTTCCCCGGGGTCATTCGTGCCCAACCCGGCGGGTCCGGACGCGGTCTTCAGCAGCGCGGACTCCGGGTTCGGCAAGGCCATCGCCGTCCTCGGGGACTTAAACGGCGACGGCTTCCGCGAGGTGGCCATCGGGGCTGACCTGGCAACCATCAATGATGTCGCCGAATCCGGACGCCTCTTTATCCTCAAGGGCGGGGCCGGCGCCAGAACGGTCAATGCCGATGTCTCCTCCCCGGACCTTTTGGCCAAGATTGACGGCGAGCCCAATTCCGGGCGTTTCGGTTCCCCCATCCTGCCGGTGGGGGATATGGATGGTGACGGCATTCCGGACCTGGCGGTGAGCGCGGTGCATGCCGATGGCAACCCCTGGCTGATGACGGGGAAGATCTTTCTTTTCAGCGGCTCGGGCCTGACTTCGGGGGCCACTGTGGCAGGAGCCGCAGCCATTCCCGGAGATGCCCGGGACATGCATCTCGGCAATTTCCTGGCCCTGATGGACAGCGGAAAATTGTTGGCCGCGGGCGCACCATCTGAGCGCGGCAATACCGGCGCGGTCCGGCTCTATAGCCTGCCGTGAAGAGTTCCGGGTTCCGGGTTCCGAGTTCCAAGTTAAAAGAATGCCTATCGGGAACTTTGAACTTTTCAAAATTTGTGGGCGGGCAAATGGCCCACGGAGAAATCCCTTAAAACCAGGGTCCGTGAATTTAAGGAGAGATCATCATGAAGAAAATCGCCATCTTCGGGGTTATACCCCTGATTATCGCCACTTTGGCATATGGAGTAGCGGTCTACGACCAGAGCAACTGGTCCGCCGGAGGCAGGATGTTTGAGCCCGCGCCCGCCGGGCACGTCGTGGGTAAGGATAACGTTAAGGGACGCGGCCTGCACCACCAGGGCGAGGACTGCGGCAAGTGCCATACCATGGGGGGCAGGGCCGAGATGCGTCTCTGGACCATAGCCGGCACCCTCTATGCCGACCGCTCCGGGCGCACCCCCCTTAAGGGCCAGGAGATCATCGTGGAGGACATAGACGGCAACGTCATCAGCCTGACCACCAACGAGGCCGGGAATTTCTGGACCACCGCGGCCATTGCCAGCAATCCTTATGCCGTGAATGCTCACGGCAGCACCATTGAGCCGCTCTATACGCTGGACCCCGAGGGCAACCTGTTGACCCCCGCCGACCCCGCCAACCCCCAGACCTGGCAGTACAAGACCTGGGTGAAAAACGGCTCTTCCATCCGGCCCATGCTGACCATCGCGCCGGCGGCCGGGAGTTCGGG
>DYJG01000028.1 GCA_020723225.1 Desulfobacca acetoxidans
CGTGGATTTAAAGAGCATGCGGGACGATTTCTACCGCAAGGTCTGCAAGGCCCGGCTGCAGCCGGTGCTGGACACCATCCCCCGCCTGCACGAGGCCGGGGTCTGGGTGGAGGTAACCACCCTGGTGATCCCCGGCCATAATGATTCGGAGCAGGAGTTGACGGAGATCGCCCAATTTATTAAAGGCGTCAGCCCCAGCATTCCCTGGCACGTCTCCGCATTCCATCCCACTTTCAAGATGATGGACCGGCCCCGGACCCCCGCCAAGACCCTGAAGATGGCCCGGGACCTCGGCCTGGCCGCGGGCCTGCGCTACGTCTATACCGGCAACATCCCCGGGGTCCTGGAAGGCACGGAAAATACTTACTGCTACGCCTGCAAAGAGGTGCTCATCGAGCGCCTGGGCTACACCATCCGGCGGTATTACCTGAAGGACGGCCAGTGCCCCAAGTGCCAGGCGGCGATCGACGGGGTGTGGAAGTAAGGGAAGGTTTTCGTAGAATGAGACTCTTATGCTGCTTCGTCAGTTTTCAGATGTTGCCGTTTCCTTAGCTCCCCCAATCCAGCAGGATAACGATCGAGTAATACTAAGGCGCTAATAACCGCTCGGCTCGGCAATAAATCTCCGCTTTCATATTTCTGGAAGGCGCGACGGCCACCTCCGATTAGCTTTCCTGCTACTTCCTGTGAAAGGCCTAGTTTCTTGCGGATACGCCGGATTTCTTTCGCTTCAAGTAAACCTTCACTCCGGGCTTTAAGTAGATTCAACAGGCGATCAGATATTTTCATATCTTTGCCGGTATGAATGCCTTCTCCGCAATCATCACAATACCAGCCGGGCATATCGAAAGTGATAGACTGCCCTTTATAAGTCAAGGTCAAAGGACGCACACCGCGATGCATTTCTGCGCCTGTGTTTGGGCAGATAGGATTAACTGCCATTGGATTTCTCCTTGAATGAGAGCAACAAAAAATCAGTTATCACGTCGGCGGTAAACTTGATATAAAGAATTCCCACCGCCGAAGGAACATGATAAACATCCTGCCATATCCTATGATCGGCATAAGATGTCATCGATTGATAAAAATGCTTGGGTTGCATGTTCTGAATAGTTTCCACGATCCCTTGGCGCCCAAACCCTAAGTCAGCGGCGCTCTTAAGTGCCGTCGTGGTAATGGCCAGTTTTTCAACGCTCTTAAATGCAGCTTTAAGAGCTGCGAGATCATGAACCGGCTCCTCTTTTTTGTCATTTTTTTCTCATAGTGATGACCCTTCGGGCAACTACTTTAATACACCTTATTGGTGTATCTGTCAAGCCGCCCTTTGGTCTAATTTCCTTTTCCTTGAAACTGAATCTACGCCCATTGACCTGTCCCCAGCCCTCTCTCTTTCACCCCCCTTTTAACAGCTCCCTGGCGATGATCAGCCGCATGATTTCATTGGTGCCTTCATAAATCTGCCCGGCCCTGGCGTCCCGGAAATAGCGTTCCAGGGGGTAGTCCCGGAGGTAGCCGTAGCCCCCCAGGATTTGCAGGCCTTCCTGGGCCGCGGCCATGGCGGTGTCGGTGGCGCACTTCTTGGCCATGGCCGCGGCGGTGGTGAAGGGCCGGCCCTGGTCCTTGAGCCACGCGGCCTTCAAAGTGAGGAGGGACGCGGCCTCCAGGGCCGCGGCCAAATCCGCCAGCTTAAATTGAATGGATTGAAACTGGGTCAAGGGTTGGCCGAACTGCTCCCGGCCCCGGGCATAGGCCAGGGCAGCATTGAGCGCGGCCTTGCCAATTCCCACCGCCTGGGCCGCGGCCCCCACCCGGGCGTGATCCATCAGGGCCAGGGCCATTTTCAAACCCTGGCCGGCTTCTCCCAGGAGCGAATCCGCGGGCAGTTGGGCGTTATTGAATTCCAGGGAAACGGATCTGGCCCCCCGCAGTCCCATTTTTTCCTCCACCGGCCCCACCTGGACCCCCGGCGTAATCTTCAAATCCACGATGAACAGGCTGATTCCCTTCTGGGGGGCCTGGGAGGCATCGCTTCGGGCCGCCACCAGCGCGAAATGGGCGATCTGCCCGGAAGTGACGAAATTCTTCTGCCCGGTGAGCACCCAGCCGTCCCCTTCCCGGGAGGCGATGGTTTGCAGGCGGGAAGGGTCCGAGCCGGCCTGGGGCTCCGTCAGGGCGAAGGCGGCCAGGGCGTCGCCCGCGGCCACCGGCGGCAGAAAGCGGCGTTTCTGCGAATCGGCGCCGAACTGATGCAGGCCCATGCCGAAGATGGAGTGGCTGACATGCAGCATGAGGGCGGACGACGGACAGGCCTGGGCCAGCTCCATTTGGGCCAGGGCGTAGGAGACGTAATCCTGGCCGCCGCCGCCGTATTCCCGGGGCAGGGAGAGCCCGAAGAAGCCTGCTTGCGCCCAATGGTCCAGGATGTCCCGGGGAAAGCGGCCTTCCCGTTCCAACTGGACGGCCTTGGCCTTGACTTCCTGTGCCGCATCCCTGGCCCTTTTCTGGACTGCTTCCTGTTCCGGTGTTAAACTGAAATTCATCATCCCGCTCCCTTTTCTGAAAAAATATACCTCACGCAAAGACGCCAAGGCGCAAAGGAAGACGCAAATAACTAGTCGACCTAATCATATTCGCCCGCCCCGGTCAATGGGAAACCTCTGGACAGAGAGGCATTTTTCGGATAAACATGCCTGACTGCGTAATGAAAAAGAACCCTGAAACCTTCCGTTTGGCCCTGGTCCTGGGAGGGGCCAGAAGCGGCAAGAGCCGTTATGCCCTGAATCTGGCGGAGTCACTGCCCGCGCCCCGGCTCTTTGTGGCCACCTGCGAGCCCCGGGATGCCGAGATGCAGGCCCGCATCGAGAATCATCAGCAGGAGCGGGGGCCGGACTGGGAGACCCGGGAGGCCTGCCTGGACTTGCCGGACTTCCTGGCCGCGCCTCCTGATGGCTACGGGGTGATCCTGGTGGACTGCCTCACCATGTGGCTGTCCAACCTGATGCTCAAAGAAGGCGCCGATCCGGACGGCATCCGGGCGGCAGGCGAGCGCCTGGCCCAAACCTTGGCCGCGGCCCGCACCCCTATCATCCTGGTGAGCAATGAAGTAGGTTGGGGCATCGTCCCGGACAATCCCCTGGCCCGGGCCTTCCGGGACCAGGCCGGCTGGCTCCACCAAAGGGTGGCTGAAGTCGCTGACCGGGTGGTTCTGGTGGCGGCCGGGCTGCCGATAGTGATTAAAAGTGAGCAGTAAGCAGTGAGCGGTGAGCAGTGGCTCTGAACCATTGGCGCACCGGTAACTTAGGAGAGGACGTAGGGTAGGTCCTTGCCTGCAATCATCCTCTGGCACACATAAAACCCCATAACCTTGAACTTTGAACCTTGAACTTTGAACTCTTCGAGAAAGTGAGCAGGAGCAGAGGAATCAATTGATGATGAAGGAATTATCCCAAATAATTTCCCAGATTAAACCCGTGGAGCCGGAGTGGCTGGCCCAGGCCCAGGAGCGTCTGGACTTCCTAACTAAACCCCCCGGCAGCCTCGGGCGGTTGGAGGAACTGGCGGCCCGCTACGTGGCCATCCGGGGGGAGCTTTTCCCCCGCCTGGAAAAGAAGCTGGTAGTGGTCTTTGCTGCGGATCACGGGGTGGTGGCCGAGGGAGTGAGCGCCTTTCCCCAGGAAGTGACCCCGCAGATGGTCTTGAATTTCCTGAGGGGGGGCGCGGGAATCAACGTTCTGGCCCGGCACGTGGGCGCGGCCGTGGAAGTGGTGGATATCGGCGTCAAATATGATTTCGGGGAACAGCCCGGCCTCATTAACCGGAAAGTGGCCCCCGGGTCCCGGAATATGGCCCGGGAACCGGCCCTGACCATGGAAGAGGCGGTGCAATCGGTGCTGGTGGGGGTGGAGCGGGCCCGGGCGGCCATTGCTGCGGGCGTGGACGCCCTGGCCGCAGGCGACATGGGCATCGGCAACACCACTCCGGCCGCGGCCCTGGCCGTGGTCTTCACCGGCAAACCGGCCAGCACGGTCACCGGCCGGGGCACCGGCATCGGCGACGACACCTGGCGGCATAAGGTGGCGGTGATCAATCGGGCCCTGGAGCTGCATAAGCCGGACGCCAATGAACCCCTGGAGGCCCTGGCCAAGGTGGGGGGCCTGGAGATCGGGGGCATCGCCGGGCTGATCCTGGGGGGCGCGGCTGCCAGGCGGGCGGTGCTGCTGGACGGCTTCATCGCCACTGCCGGGGCCCTGGTGGCCTATCATCTGGCGCCGGCGGTGGCGGATTACCTGATCGCCGCGCACCGCTCGGTGGAAGCCGGGCACCAACTCATGCTGGATGCTTTGGGTCTGAAACCTTTGCTCAACTTCCAGCTGCGCCTGGGGGAAGGCACCGGCGCCGCCCTGGGGCTGGGTCTGCTGGAAGCGGGCGTAAAAATCTATCACGAAATGGCCACCTTCGCCGAAGCCGGAGTAGCTGAGAAACAATCGTGAAATGCACCTTCCCCCTGGCCCTGACCTTCCTCACGGTGCTGCCCTGGCCGCGGCTGGGGCAGGTGGGTCCGGGGGATCTGGCCCGCTCCATGTTCTGGTTCCCCTGGGTGGGATGGATCCTGGGCGTGGGGTTTTGGGGGGCTCTGCTCGCGTTCCGGAGTGTTTTCCCTCCCGCCGCGGCTGCGGCCCTGCTGCTGACCCTGACGGTCCTGGCCACCCGGGGTCTCCACCTGGACGGCCTGGCGGACACCGTGGACGGCCTGGGGGGCGGCACCACCCCGGAAAAACGGCTGGCCATCATGAAGGACTCCCGCCTGGGCGCGTTCGGCGCGGTGAGCCTCTTTCTGGCGCTGCTGCTGAAATTCGCGTTTTTCCTGGCCTGGGTGGGAAAAACCCCGGGCTTCGGCCTTATCCTCTACCCGGTCATCAGCCGCTGGGGCATGGTCTTTCTGGCCTACCTGTCCCCTTACGCCCGGCCCGAGGGGGGTCTGGGCCAGGCCATGACCTCGGGGGTCACCGGCAGGGCGCTGCTGGGGGCGACCCTCAGCGCCCTGGCCCTGGCCTTGTTAACCGCAAAGATAAGCGGCTTGCTCCTCCTGGCGGCCGCGGGCGCGGTGGTTTGGCTGCTCGGCATTTACTTCCGCAAAAGGCTGGGAGGAGTCACCGGCGACGTTTTGGGCGCGGCTAATGAGGTTTTGGAGATTTTGGTGTTAATGGGTTTACTCCTTTGTAGTCATCTCTTCCCCACCGTTTCATATCCGCAATTTTTCTGATAAAATTAAATCCTCTGCGCCCTCTGCGTCTCTGCGGTAAAAAAAATCCAACCGCAGAGACGCAGAGAGCCCAGAGAAAAGACTTCTGCTTTATTTTTTGGTTTTTGCCAAGGAGAACACCATGTTACCGGACGTAATGGAAATCAAGGATAAATTAAAAGAATTGCAATCACGCCTGGAACTCCTCCGAGGTCATCTTTGATCTGGCGGGGAAACAGACCAGGCTGAAGCATCTGGAAGAATTGCTGGCCCAGCCCGAGTTCTGGGACGACCAGGCCCGGGCCGCGGAGATTCTCAAGGAGCGGGGCGCTCACATCCAGGCCCTGGAACAGTGGCGGCAGCGGGTCAAGAAGGTGGAGGACCTGGAAGTCCTCCTGGAACTGGCCCTGGAGGAGGAAGACCAGGGCGCGTTGAAGGAAGTGGCCAAGGAGTTGGCCGGCCTGGAAAAGACCTTCGGCGACTGGGAACTGAGGCTTCTCCTGGGCAGCGAAGAAGATCAAAAGAACGCCATCATCACCATCCACGCCGGTGCGGGCGGCACCGAAGCCAACGACTGGACCCAGATGCTGCTGCGCATGTTCCTGCGCTATTCGGAACGCAAGGGCTTCAAGACCGAGACCATCGACCTCCTCCCCGGGGACGAAGCCGGGGTCAAAAGCGTCACCTTCACCGCGTCCGGCCCCTTCGCCTACGGCTATTTCAAGAGCGAAACCGGCATTCACCGCCTGGTGCGCATCTCGCCCTTTGACGCGTCGGGGCGCCGCCACACTTCCTTTGCCGCAGTGCAGGTGCTCCCGGAAGTGGACGACCGCATCGACATCGATATCCAGGAAAAAGACCTGCGCATCGACACCTTCCGGGCCAGCGGCCCCGGGGGGCAGCACGTGAACAAGACCAGCTCTGCGGTGCGCCTGACGCACTTGCCCACGGGCATTGTGGTCTCCTCCCAATCCGAGCGGTCCCAGCACCGCAACAAGGAACTGGCCATGAAGGTGCTCCGGGCCCGGCTCTACAACCTGGAACAGCGTAAACGGGAGGAAAAAAAGCAGGAACTCCAGGAGTCCCAAAAGGAAATCGCCTGGGGCAGCCAGATCCGGTCCTACACCCTGCAGCCATACCGGCTGGTGAAAGACCACCGCACCAAGCACGAGGCCGGCAACGTGGACGCGGTCCTGGACGGCGACCTGGACGGCTTTGTGGAGGCTTTCCTTCTCAATCCGGAAGAATAAATCCCGATAGGTTTATTTCATGCTCTATAACCGCTGCTCCGAAGTGGATGAACATCTCTGGCAGGACCTGTCCCAAGCCGACCCGGAGGATATGCTCCGGCGCACCGGGGTGCGCCGGAACGGAAAGGTCTGGCAGGTCCCCTATTTCAACCGGGAACTGGTGGCGGACCTGGATAACCGCCGGATTTACCTGGCGGACGCGCCCCAAGATGAACCCGGCTTCCGCCGCTGCCTCATCACTCTTCTCTACCTGCTTCTCATCGATGCCACCGCGCTGGGGCCGCCCGTCAGCCCCCTGGAATTGCCCGGGGCCACCATGTTTTTCCAAGAGAGCGGCCCGCACGCCATCCCCAGCGCTCCCCTGGAAGAGCGGTTCGGCCGGGACCCGGCTTCCTTTTGGGAGGTCGGCCGCCGCCTGGGTGGCGAGAAACGGGGCGGCGGCGACGCCGCCTTGGCCTTCCGGGTCTTTCCGGGTCTGACCGTGGAAGTGATCCTCTGGCTGGCAGACGATGAATTTCCGGCCCAGGTGTCTTTCACCGTGCCCTCGCAATTGCACCGCTTTTGGCAGCATGATGCGGTCTTGGGCCTTCTGGGGGTGGTGGTCAAGGAACTTTTGCAAACCGCCACGCCCGGGAACGAATAATTCCAAGTCGAATTTTCGAAAGTCCTGATACCATTCGCAATCAAACGTTTTTTTGTAGCGAACCTGGTGTTCGCCCTGAACGCCCGGGGCAAACACCAGGTTCGTTACGAAAAACCCACGTTTGATGTGGAATTAATTGGTATAAGAATAGCCGGGAGCGGCTGTTCCACATTATATATTGCGCCTTGGCGCCTTGGCGTGAGAATATCTTTTCCAAAGGAATGAAACCTTGAATTTCCCTCAATACCCCCCGGAAGTGATGGAACGGGCCAAGGCCATCCGCCTGCTGATCCTGGACGTGGACGGGGTCCTCACCGACGGCAGCCTCTATTTCGGGCCTCAGGGGGAGGCCCTGAAGGTCTTTCACGTACGGGACGGCCACGGCCTGAAGATGCTGCAAAAGGCCGGCATCGAAGTGGCCTTTCTCTCCGGTCGGCGCTCGGACGCGGCTTATCATCGGGCCAAAGAATTGGGGATCAACCGCTTTCATGAGGGCCTGCGGGACAAGGTGGCGGTGATGGAGGAAATCATGGCCTCCATGGGGATCGAGGCCGCAGCGGTGGCCGCGGTGGGGGACGATCTGGTGGACCTGCCGCACCTGCGCCGCTCGGGGCTGGCGGTGGCCGTGGCCGACGCCGTCCCGGAGGTGAGGGCCGCGGCCCATTGGGTCACCAGCCTGCCGGGAGGCAGAGGCGCGGTGCGGGAGGTCTGCGATTTGCTGTTAAAGGCCCGGGAGAAGTGGGAGGGGGTAGTGAGGCCCTGGGTCAAAGATTAGGCTTGTCCTGAGAAGGGAGCCGAGGCGGGCGCGGAGGCCCGCCCCACCAAGTTTTTTTCTTCTGCCTTATAATTTCCTGGCTGAGACCTCTACGAAAGTCCCCCCAACTGTCATTCTGAGGGAGCGAAGCGACCGAAGAATCTGGTTTTTGGCAGCACGGCTTTTCCTGCCCATATCGTTGAGTCCACCCGGATTGGAGTTGCTAAGCGCTGAAAAGCGAGATTCTTCACTCCGCTGCGCTGCGTTCAGAATGACAAACTCTCATCATCCGGTCTTTGCTGAAAGCTGACCGCTGAAAGCTGACAGCTATCCCCCCCAAAGTCTGAGCCTCAGCCACGGTCATTTTCTTTCCGTTTCGCTCCTTCTTCCTACTCACCCGCGCCAGATAAGCCTTTACACTTTTTTTCAGGGTTATATAATTCCCTCAGAAAATATCGACCAAATTGGCATGGAAAATTTTCTTCAAAAGCCCCGGAAGGGGTGGCACAGGTTTTGGGGCTGGAAAGGCCTGGCGGGCCTGATCCTGCTGGCGGGCCTGGGCTGGGGCCTGTACGAATGGAGCCGCCCTGCGCCCCCTCCTCCCCCGCCGCCCCCGGCCCCCGCGGAGACCAAGGCCCGCATGGAGACCCTGGCCCTCAGCGAAATCATAGAAGGCAACAAGCGCTGGACCCTGGAGGCCCAAGCCGCGGATTTTTCCAAGGAGAAGATGGAAGTTAAGATCACCGGGGTCAAGGTGGAGTTTTTCGGGGGGCCTGATGAGGTCATTAAGGTAAAGGCCCAGGAAGGGCTGATCAACACCAAGACCCGGGTCCTGACCTTGCAGGGCGGAGCGGAAATGGTGAGCGGCGCCTTAAAGATCACCACCGACCAAGTCACTTATCAACCCGGGGAGCGGCTGCTCGTGGCCCCGGAGGAAGTGACCCTGGAAGAGCCCCGCCTGAAGGTCCAGGGCAGGGATTTGCAGGTGAAACTGGCGGAGAAAAAGCTGGTGCTGGCCCAACACCGCCTGACCCAGGTCAATGTCCCGAATTTGGAGCTGAAACCGTGAAACCAAAGATCTCCCGGCGTATCCTACCCGGTGTTCTCTGTCTGCTGTTGGCGCTTGTTGTCTGGAGCCTGCCGGAAACGGGCCGGGCCCAAGTTAAGAAAGGGGTCCAGAAGGACATCCCCCTGCGCATCACCGCGGCCCGCCTGGAAGCGGACCAGAAGGAGCGGGTCATCGTCTTCAGCGGGATGGTGAAGGCCGCGTACGGCGACAACCTGTTATACTGCGAGCAGTTGCGGGTCTATTACGAGCCGCCGAAATCCGGGCCGAAGCCCGCCGCGGCTCCTTCCCAGGAAAAGAAGGACGCCTCTCCCCTGGGGGAGCTGGGCGGGGAGAAGATCGACCGCATCGTGGCCGCGGGGGGAGTGCGGTTCGTCCAGGGGGACAAGGTAGCCACCGGCAAGGAAGCCACCTACTACCGGAGTCGGGAAGAATTGGTATTGGCGGGCGATCCCCAGGTGTGGAGCGCGGAAAATACCCTGAAGGGCGAACGCATCGTCTTTAATCTGCGCACCAACCGGGTGACGGTGGAGAGTTCCCCCAAAAAACGGGTGGAGGCCCACCTCTACCCCTCCGGCAAAGGAATGCCCGAGGCTGCCAAAGGGTTGCCCCTGGGTCCCCAGGACCGGAAACCACGATAGTTAAGCAGATGCACAGCCTGACCCTCAGCCACCTGGCAAAAAGTTACGACGGCCGCACCGTAGTGGACGACCTCAATCTGGAGGTGCGCAGCGGCGAGGTGGTGGGCCTGCTGGGTCCCAACGGCGCGGGGAAGACCACCACTTTCTTCATGGTGCTGGGGCTGCTCCATCCCGACCGGGGCCAGATCTTCCTGGACGGGGAGGACATCTCCACCCTGCCCATCTTTCAGCGGGCCAGGCTGGGGGTGCAGTACCTGCCCCAGGAGCCGTCGGTGTTCCGCAAGCTCACGGTGGCGGAAAACATCCTGGCCATCCTGGAGACCCTGGAGCCGGACCCCCAGGTGCGCCAGGAGCGTTTGCAGCAATTGCTGGCGGAACTGCGCATTACGCATCTGGCCCACCAGAAGGCCTCCGCCCTCTCCGGGGGGGAGAGGCGCCGGGTGGAGATTACCCGGGCCCTGGTCACTTCGCCCCATTTCATCATCCTGGATGAACCCTTCGCGGGCATCGACCCCCTGGCGGTCACCGATATTCAGAATATCATCCGGCAGTTAAAGGACAGACAGTTGGGGGTCCTCATCTCCGACCATAACGTGCGGGAGGCCCTGGGGGTCTGCGACCGGGCCTATCTCCTGAGCGAAGGAGTGGTCCTGGAGGAAGGGACCCCGGAGGTTTTGGTGGCCAGCGAAGTAGCTAAAAGGATTTACTTGGGGGAGACCTTTAAGTTATAATGAGTTCAGAGCCGGTGGCAGACCGGCGCCGATTCCCAGGAAATTAATCGTAAAAGCTAGAAATATATGGCCCTAGAGATTCGACAGAACCTGAAGCTTACCCAGACGCTCATCATGACCCAGAAGCTGCAGCAGGCCATCAAGCTGTTGCAGCTCTCCCGGTTGGAGCTCCTGGGGGAGATTCATCAAGTCCTGGAGACCAACCCGATTCTGGAAGAGTCTCAGATCGAAGATCGAGGGGAGGCGGGGCCGGAGGCGGAAAGCCTCTCTTTGTCCAAGGAAGGCGAGCCCCTGGAGAGCGAGGCCAGTAACGGCTCCGAGGCCAAATCCGCGGCCGAAGAATGGGATTGGGACAGCTACCTGCAGGACCGGCTGATGCCTGCCCCCACTGCCGGCGAATTTGAAGAGCGGGAAGCCGCGCCCTTTGAGAACCTGAACGCCCAGAAAACCACCCTGAAGTCCCACCTCATCTGGCAGTTGCGCATGGCGGAGTTGGACGAGGAAGCCGAGGCCATCGGCGCCATGATCATCGGCAATCTGGACCGGGACGGCTATCTCCGGGCCACGGTGGAGGAAATCGCTGCGGGGGTGAACGTCTCCCCGGAGCGGGTGGCGGAAGTTCTGGCGATTATCCAGAGCCTGGACCCGCCGGGGGTTGCGGCCAGGGACCTCAAGGAATGCCTGCTTTTGCAGCTTAAGGCCTCGGGCCAGGAAGACCCCTTGGTCATCGCCATCGTGGAGCATCATCTCCATAACCTGGGGAACAAGAACTACCAGGCCATCGCCCGGGACCTGAAGGTGTCCATGGAGAAGGTCTTTCTGGCCAGCGAGATTATCTTCAAGCTGGACCCCAAACCGGGCCGGGAGTACGACGCCGAAGACGCGGACTATATCAACCCGGACGTCCACGTGCAAAAGGTGGGCAATGAGTATATCATCAGCCTGAACGAAGACGGCCTGCCCAAGCTCAGGGTGAACTCCTTCTACCTGGAGGCGCTGCGCAACCCCGAGAGCCTGCCGGATAACGTCAAGAGCTACATTCAAAAACACCTGGACAACGCCCTGTGGTTTATCCGCAGTATTCATCAGCGCCAGAAGACTCTGTACAAGGTGACCGAAAGCATTATCCGGTTTCAGAAGGATTTTCTGGACCAGGGCCTGGCCCATCTGAAGCCTCTGACCTTGCGCCAGGTTGCGGAAGACGTGCAGATGCACGAATCCACCATCAGCCGGGTCACCACCAACAAATATATTCACACTCCCCAAGGCGTGTTCGACCTGAAATATTTCTTTAACAGCGGCATCAACCAGATCCTGGGAGACCAGATCGCCTCGGAAAGTGTGAAGGAGAAGATCCGCCAGCTAGTGCAAGGGGAGAACCCCGAAAACCCCCTGAGCGACCAGGAGATTGCCGATCTGCTGCGCCGGGACAACGTGATCATCGCCCGGAGAACGGTGGCCAAATACCGGGGTATGCTGGGGGTGCTCCCGTCCAGCAAGCGCAAGCGGCCGGGATACCGGCGCAAAGACCTGCCAGAGACTTCTCCCTCTTGATCTCCCACATTTCCCTCAGGGTCTACCTTTAGGAGGATAACATGCAGATTTCCGTAACTTTTAGACAACTCGAGCCTTCCGAGGCTTTGAAAAACTATGTGACCGATCGCCTCAATAAATTCAAGCGCTATCTGGATGGCCCCGTGGAGGCCCACGTGGTGCTGGGATTGGAGAAATTCCGCCATCTGGCCGACGTCACCATTGACAGCAACGGCCGGATCATCAAAGGCCGGGAAGAGAACGCCGATATGTACGCGGCCATCGATCTGGTGATGGATAAGATCGATATGCA
>DYJG01000676.1 GCA_020723225.1 Desulfobacca acetoxidans
CAATCTGCTTTTAACCATCGGCACCGCCGGAAAAAGCCTTGCCGCCAAAAGCGAGCTTCTTCGGCCGCTTCGCTCCCTCAGAATGACAAGGGGGAGACTTTCGCAGAGGTCTCAACATTGAATTTTTTTTACTCGGAGCTCGGAACTCGGAACCCGGAACTTATACGCTTGCCTGCGAGCACGAAAGCGCCTATTGTTAAAGAAAGACCACCGCAGAAAGGTCAGACCCATGGAAGCCATGCCTCTGGAGTTTCCCGGCCCGGTTGCCGAGAATCCCCCGCACCCGGGGAATACTATTTTGCTGCGGCTGTTAATATTGTTGTTGGTGCTGTTGGTCTCCTTCACTGACGCCTGGGGCGCGGAGCCCATACCCACCAGCATCAACGTGGACGCGGAAGGAAAAGTCCTGGCCAAACCTGATCTCGCCATCCTGGACTTGGAAGTGGAGACCCAGGCGTCCCAAGCCCAGGCCGCGGCCGGGGAAAACGCCCGCCGCAGCGAAGGCCTGCTCCAAGCCCTGAAAAAAGTTTTGGGTCCGGAAGATAAGGTCCAAAGCCTGAGCTACCGTCTCACCCCCTTGCGCTCCTACCAGAGCAAGGCCAAGCCGGAGGCCATCACCGGCTACCAGGCGATTCACCGCTTTAAGGTGGAAGTTAAGGACCTGGCCCGGTTGGGGACGGTGATGGACACCGCCTTTCAAAACGGGGCCTCCAGGGTCAACGGCCCCTATTGGGGCCATTCCCGGTTGGAGGAACTGCAGCGCCAGGCCGCAGTGGAGGCTTTTGCCAAGGCCCGGCGGCTGGCGGAGGCCCTGGCCCAGGCCGCAGGCGTGAAGATCAAGGGTCTGCTAAAGTTGACCACCCACCAGCAGATTCACTACCCCAGGGCCCCCGGCGAGGCCTATTTAAAAGCCGCGCCCGCGCCCCCCACGCCGGTGGAGGTTGGGGAAGAAGAGATCAAGGCCCACGTCGCGGCGGTCTTCGAAGTGGAGCCTTGAGCTACCCGTCCGGGTCTTTACAATTATTTAACCATTAGTTATTATCTGTCTTTAAGAAAACCAATGGAGGAAAGCTGTGAAAGAAGCAGTGGAAAAGGCCCTGGAAAAAATCCGCCCCTTGTTGCAGAGGGACGGCGGCGATATCGAACTCGTGGAAATCACCGACGGCATCGTCAAAGTACGGCTCACCGGCGCCTGCAAAGGCTGCCCCATGTCCCAGATGACCCTGAAACAAGGGGTGGAACGCATGCTCCTGAAGGAAGTCCCCGGCCTCAAGGAAGTGCAGGCGGTATAAGGAGCAGGGGGCAGGAGCCAGGGAAAAGAGAACCTGGTCGCTCGATAGCCTTTGGGAAGAATGAGTTATAAAGGCAGAGCCCCAGGTCTCTGCCCTTCCCTTTTTATAACAACTAACAATCAAAAGACATTTTTCGTAGGGGCGAACCTTGTGTTCGCCCCTGCGTTTTATGCCACCCACCGAAAAACGGACCTTTATTCCAAATTCACATTCACGTGCAACAAATCAATATAAGCAAACGGCGTCCATCTGCGTTTATCGGCGGTTAAATATTAACCGCCGATGCACGC
>DYJG01000677.1 GCA_020723225.1 Desulfobacca acetoxidans
GGCCGCCATCCACCGGGGGGTGGCGTATTCCAGCCGCACCCCGCCCAGGCGGGCGGTGGTGCCCACGATGTATTGGAACGGGGCCAGGGCCGGGGCCAGTTCGTCATGGACCACCATGTCCTCCAGGAGGCGCTCCCCGGGGCCGGTGGCCATCATGGCCATGCGCTGCCGGTCCAGGTCCTCGGGCTGCACCACCACCAGGCGCTTCAGGCCCATATTGCACATGGCCCGGGCCGCAGCGCCGATGTTCTCCGGCAGCCGGGGGCGGAATAGGACCACGGCCACCTGTTCCAGGCGCGCCTTAGCTTTTTCATCCCGGCGTTTCTTTTTCTCCATGGCCACAATGTAGCAAAAATTTGGGCGCCGGCAAAGCCGTGTTGGACCGGCCCCCGCTCAGTCGATTAATATCTGAAAAGATAGGGTTCTCGCAAAGGCGCAAAGAACACAAAGAATGACGCAAAAACTATAGGTTCTCTGAATATGGATATGGCGGCCCGCGGTGTTTTGGGGGGGGATTCTGCGGGTCCCGGCCGCTATCGACAAAGGCCCGGTTCTGGTATAATTATTTAAAAAGAAACGCCAGGCTTGAGTCCCATGGTAACGAAAACACCCTGGAATCATTCTAACGGCTGAGAAGGTTTACGCATTGCCACGCGCCATTAATTCCCACGGACCATGGGCTTGTCCCGGCTACAAGGAGAATAACGATGAATGCCAAATGGTTATTAGTTATGATGGCTGCCCTGTTGACCGGCTGCGCCGGGATTTCCCCCGCGGTCCAGCAGCAGGCCGGACCTCCGGTGGACTTCGCCGCGCTCAGCGCCCATCCCGAGCAGTACCAGGGCCGGGTGGTGATCCTGGGGGGCGAGGTCATGCAGATTCAACCCTCGGGCAAGGGCAGCCTGATGATGGTCAGCCAGCGGGAGCTTGATAAATTATACGAATATAAAACGGTGCCCTCCGGCGGCACCTTTGTGGTGGAAAGCGACGAATGGCTCAGCCCCAGCACCTACCAGCCCAAAAGCACGGTGAAAGTGGCCGGCGAGGTCATCGGCCGCAAAAACAGCTTTGTGGCCATTAAGGCGAAAGAAGTGGTCCTGGCTGCCAATCCCGTCTGGCTAAAATACTATTATCCGGTGCCCCCGGAATGGTATGATCATGACCCGAATCTGGAATACTGGTTCACGCCGCCTTACTTCGATCCCTACCGGGGCATGGGAGGCGGCAGGCGTTAGGGAGAACGATGCGCATCGACAGCTACGACTTCGGGCAGATCGTCATCGACGGCCGCACTTACCGCCAGGACCTGCTGATCTGGCCGGGGCACATCAAAAGCGATTGGTGGCGGGCGGAGGGCCATCTGCTGCAAATCCCCGATGTGTTTGAGGCCCTGGCCGCGGCCCCCCGGGTCCTGGTGGTGGGCCAGGGCGCGTACGGCCGGATGGAAGTGGACCGGGAGCTGGCCGCTTACTTGCAAGACAAGGGAATCGAACTGGTGGCCAGACCCACCCGGGAGGCCTGCCTGGCCATCAACCAGATGCCCGCAGGGCGTGCCTGGGCCGCGGCGCTGCATCTGACGTG
>DYJG01000678.1 GCA_020723225.1 Desulfobacca acetoxidans
TTGCGGTCCGCTTCGTCCATCATGTTCAGGGCCACCACCATGGGCCGCTCCAGGCTCATCAGCTCCAGGGTGAGTTCCAGGCTGCGTCCCAGGGTGGAGGCGTCGATGACGTTCAGGATGACGTCCGCCTCCCCGGCCAGGAGATAATTCCGGGACTCCAGTTCCGCGGGATCGGTGGAGGTCAGGGAATAAACCCCCGGAAGGTCCACGCAGGTGATCTCCTCCCCCTGGAAGACCACCTGGCTGACGGTGTACTTCACGGTGGTGCCGGGAAAGTTGGAGACCATGGCTTTATAGCCGCTGAAATAATTGAAGATGGTGCTCTTGCCGCAATTGGGCTGGCCGATGAGCGCTATTTTTAAGGACATCTCAAGATTTTCCCACCTTGACACCTGAGCATAGTTCTTTATAATAAATTTTTTATGGCCCAGTCCCAAGGATTATTTGGGCCGGTCTGAAAGTCGATAATGTTAAAGAAGAAATCCCTGCGCGTCCCCCTCACCTCCATCCCCCCCGAAGGGCTGGAAAAGGAAGTGGACCTGGGGGAACAATATTTTTCCCGGTGGCGGGAAGAAGACCCCGGCCTGGAGTTCGCCGACGCCCGGATCAACGGGACGGTGCGCCTGGAAAAGCACGGCCGGGACGTCCTGGTCCGGGGGCATCTCCAGGGACGGCTGCAACTGACTTGCAGCCGCTGCGTCGACAACTTCGACGCACCGGTGGACGCGGACTTCGACCTGCTCCTGGTGCCCGGCCCGGGACCCGGGGGCGATGAGGAGGAACTCTCCGCCCCCGACCTGGACCTGGATTATTATACCGGGGAGACCCTGGACCTGGAAGCCGTGATCCGGGAACAGATCATCCTCATGGTGCCGCTGAAGCCCCTGTGCGCCGAGGACTGCAAGGGCATCTGCCCCAAATGCGGCGCGGTCCTCAACCGGGAAGAGTGCACTTGTAAGAAAGATTAACCACAGAGGCACAGAGGACACAGAGATTCACAGAGGAAAAAATATTTTATTTAGGCGGGTTCCCCGCCTAAATAAAAAAATTCTCTGTGAAACTCTGTGCTCTCTGTGTCTCTGTGGTGAAAGCTTTTTATTTGTTTTCCAAAAAACTAGGAGTCGGACCATGCCTTTACCGAAAAGAAGGACCTCCATTTCCAAGAAGAAGATGCGGCGCTCCCACGATCACCTCACCCTGCCGCAACTCTCCAACTGCCCCAAGTGCAACGAACCGCGTCTGCCGCACCATGCCTGCCCCCATTGCGGTTTTTATAAGGGTCGTCTGGTGCTGCCCCAGGCCGCGGAGTAAGCTCCCGTGGATTACCTGCTCACCGAAGAGCAAACGATGCTCCGGGACCTGGCCCGCCAGATCGCCATGGAGCGCATCAAACCCATCCGGGCCCAGCTCGACGAAGAAGAGATCTTCCCCACGGAGATCATCAAGGACCTGGCCCAGGCCGACCTCTGCGGCACCATCATCCCCGAGGAATACGGGGGGCTGGGTCTGGGCACCATGGAAAACTGTCTGGTCTGGGAGGCCCTGGCCATGGGCTGCGTGGGCGTGGCCACCACCTATG
>DYJG01000679.1 GCA_020723225.1 Desulfobacca acetoxidans
AAACCAGTGCTATGTCATCGCCCCGGCCCAATGGGGCCAACACTCCCCGGGCCGCCGCAGCTACGGCCGCTCCCTGATCATCGACCCCTGGGGCCTGATCCTGGCCCAGGCCCCGGATGGCGAAGGCATCATCTACGCCCGCCTGGACCACGAGCGTTTGCAAAAGCTGCGCCGGGAACTGCCGTGTTTGCACCATCGCCGTTTGAGGGGAGATGGAGGGACGGGACAGGGATGGTGAGCAATGGGCGGTAAACAAAATCTAGAACGCTACCTGGCGACAATCTGACCGGAGGGAGACTGCCACTATGCTGAGAGATCGGTTATCGGGACTATGTTTGCTTCGGATCAGTGTTGCCTTCGGACTCATCTGGGGATGGACGGCTGCAGCCCAGGCTATGCCGGCCCGGGTAATAATCATTCGACACGCGGAGAAGCCTGAAATCCCCCGCTCTATCCATCTCAGTCCCAAGGGGCGCACCCGGGCCCTGGCCCTGGTTGAATTTTTCCAATCCGACCCCCGGCTCCTTAAACTCGGGCTGCCCGCGGTCATCATCGCCCAGAGCCCGTCACAGAAAAATCACTCCCAGCGGTCTCTGGAAACCGTCACACCCCTGGCCAAGGCGTTGGGTCTGCCGGTAATTTCCCGATTTACTTTCGGCCAGGTCCAGGAAATGGCGCAGTGGCTGAAAAGCCAGCGGGAATATGACGGGAAAACCGCACTGATCTGCATGAACCATATGGAGATTGCGGAATTGGCCAAGGCCTTGGGGGTCGCCCGCCTCCGGCCCCGAGTCTGGCCCCATGAAACCTATGACCGTCTTTATGTCTTAACTTTTGCCCCCGAGGACGGCAGATTCCTTTCATTGCAAAACCTCACCCAAACCCTGCTCTTCGGCGATTCCTTCCAGGCGGTGTCCGGGCCGCAGGGAAGAGCCGCGGCTGAGGTGGCTTTTAAGCAAGTCTATCAGGAGGGTTCGTCAAAAACCGCGGGCGGCAAAGAAAGCCCGGGGCCGAGATGGCAATTCTCCGCAACCGCTGAAGTTCAGGGAGATTTTTCGGATTTTAATGATGACACCATCCCGGTATTCCGGGTGGGGGGCTTCTGCTTCGGTTATCATCTCACCACCCTGGGTTATCTGAAAAAACAGCCTAACGCGGTCGTTAAAATCGATGCTTCCAAAGGATCGGGGTCCATGCTATACCGCTACCAAACCGTGGTCGAGGGCGCGGAACGCACCTATGCCTGGATCTCCTTTGCCTGGGACCGGCAATCCCTGCGGGTGGAGTTCCAGGCCGACGTGGACGAGGGCAGTATCAACCCTGAAATCGATCTTCCCATCGTCCTGGAGAACGATCAACCGGTGGGGCGGATCGTGGGCGCGGCGCCGTGCTATGTGGCTTTGGGCCGGAAAAGGTTCCAGGCGCCCATCGGCTTTAATTACCAGGGGGAGGGCAGGAAAGCCTCGACTCCATCTCCTTCGGGCTCTTACCAGGCAACCCTGAGGTCCGTCGGCGGCGATTAACCCAATTAAGCCTGTCCTTCTATATTTTTCTCGGCCTCATCCTGGGGT
>DYJG01000029.1 GCA_020723225.1 Desulfobacca acetoxidans
GGTTTTCCCGGAGCACGGCCCAACTCAGGATCACCGTCACCAGGGGATAGAGCGCAGTGAGGGGGACCACCACCGATGCTTCTCCAACACTCAGCGCCTTTAAGAAACACAGGAGGCCGAAGGCCATGCAGACGCCCGCGGCCAGGGCCGCGGCTATCCCCCAGGTATGGCCGGGGAAGGTGATCCCCCCACTCAGCCATAAATAACTGATAACTATCAGATGGCCGCAGATGGCCAGGAGATAGACGGTCTGGGACGGCAGATCCCGGGTGGCCACCTTGCTCAAGAAACCCCAGGCCCCCCATAACCCCAGGGCCATCAGGGAAAACCCCAGCCAGTTCACTGAGCTCTCCTCTCACCTTGCCAGTTTTCTGCGTTTCTTCTAATATAGGGGCAACCGGATGCGTTTAACAAGAGGTTGAAGGCGGATAAAGCAGATATTGAGATATTGGGCTGGTAAGGGGTAGTAATCAGTGATCAGTAATCAGTAATCAGTGAAAAAAACCAGGCTGTCAAACTGATCACTGATGACTGATTACTTCTTCAACCCCGTTCCCAAACCGACGGAGTGCTCATGACCTACATCATCGGCCACCGGGGCGCGGCCGCCGAAGAGCCGGAAAATACCCTGCGGGGCTTTCGCTATGCCCTGGACAGGGGCGCGGCCGCAGTCGAGCTGGACGTCCATTTGACCAGAGACGGCCGGCTGGCGGTGATCCACGACGAGACCGTGGACCGCACCACTAATGGCCGGGGACGGGTGAAGGATTTTACCCTGGCGGAATTGCAAAGGCTCGATGCTGGCCGCGGCGAGCGCATCCCCGCGCTGGAAGAGGTGGTGGAACTGGTCCGAGGCCGGGGGCAGTTGCTGGTGGAACTGAAACATCCTGATGCCGCGCCTGCATTGCTGCGCCTGTGCCGGGAGGGGGGGCTGTTTGAAGAGATTCGGGCCATCTCGTTCTGGCATCCGGTTATCAAAAGCTTGAAAGAAGAGGAACCCCGGCTGCGCACCGGCGCCCTGATGGTGGGCTGCCCCGCCGACCCCGGGGGCCTGGCCCGGGCCGCATTAACCGACACCCTGGTCCTGAACTATCGCTACGTCCACCGGGAACTGGCGGACGCCGCCCACCGGCAGGGGTTGAAGGTCATTGTCTGGAATATCGATGATCCCATCTCTTTGGAGCCTTACACGGATATGAATTTGGAGGCCATCTGCACCAACCGGCCCGGGGAGATTATTAATCATTTGAAGACGACACACTCCGGGGGAGCTCCCGGGTTATAAAGTGATCAGTAATCAGTAATCAGTGATCGGTTGAAAAGCCAAAACTTTTCCTCCCGCTTTGTACTTTTTGTATTTACTGATTATTGATGACCGATCACTGATTACTGATTACTTTTCCAATTATGGAAGACACAATCCAAACTTTAACCGGCCAGTTTACCCGCGTAGCCCAAGAGGCTCCCGACCAGACCGCCATCCTCTTCCGGCAGGGGGAGGAGGTGCGGGAGTATACCTTTGGCCGGATTTATGAGGACAGCCTGGCCGCGGCCCGGTGGCTTAAGGCCCGGGGGGTGAAAAAAGGGGACCGGGGCGTCATCTTTTTCGAGAACCGCCCCGAATGGTGCGTCTGCTACTTCGGGCTGCTGTTGGCGGGCGGGGTGGCCGTGCCCGTGGACCCGGTCTCCCGCTGGGAATTTCTGGACTATGTGTTGCAGGAGACCCGGGCCAGGGTCGTCTTCACCTCTCCCCAGGCCCCCCTGGATCGATTGCGGCAGTCGGCTGTCCCGGAGCAGATCGTGGTCATCGGCCAAGGGCGGGAGGCCGGCGAGAAAACCGTGGGTTTCCCCGAAATACTCGAGGCGAAGCCAAGTACTAAACCTCTGCCTGCGGCTCGACCCGACGATCTGGCTTCCATCATCTATACTTCCGGCACCACTGGGGTTCCCAAGGGGGTGATGCTCACCCACCGGAATTTCCTCGCCAATTATGAAGGCATAACCCGGCTCAACGCCCTGGGGCCGGGGGACAATTTTCTCTCCATCCTGCCCCTGTCCCATGCCTTTCCCTTTACCGCCACCCTGCTGACGCCCCTGTTCCTGAAACTGCGGATCACCTATCTGGACACCTTGAAGCCCGACGCCATCCTCAAGTGCCTCAAGGAGCAGCAGGTCACCATCCTGCCGGTCACGCCCCAGGTGCTCCAGCTTTTCCACAACGGCATGCAGCGGCAGATGGAGAAAATCCCCTGGCCGGCGCGGCCCCTGCTGCTGGGATTTCTCACGGTTTCCTGGAAGATTTCCCGGTACTTGGGGGTAAACCCGGCCCAACTGCTGCTCAATCGCTTCCGGAGCGCTATGGGGGAGCAGTTCCGGTTTTTTGTCAGCGGCGGGGCCAAGCTGCCGGAGTCCCTGGCCGCGGGTTTCGCCCGCTTCGGCTTTACGGTCCTGGAAGGCTACGGTTTGACGGAGACCGCGCCGGTGGTCACCTTCAACCCGCCTGAGGCCGTTCGCATCGGCTCCGGAGGCCTGCCCCTGGCGGGGGTGGAGGTCAGGATTCTCAACCCTGATGCCAAGGGCGTGGGCGAAGTCCTCATCCGGGGCGGCAACGTCATGGCCGGGTATTACCAAAATCAGGCCGCCACCCGGGAGGTCCTGAAAGACGGTTGGTTCCACAGCGGGGACCTGGGGTATCTGGACCGGGATGGGTATCTCTTCCTCCAGGGGCGGATCAAAGAGATCATAGTTCTCAGTTCCGGCAAGAACGTCTCCGCCGAGGAGGTGGCGCAGCACTATCTGCAGGCTCCATCCATCAAAGAAATATTCGTAACCGCCGACGCCAGGGCCGAGAAACTGGCCGCAGTGATCGTGCCGGACCTGGATTTTTTCCGGAAGATCGGGGAAACGGACATTTACGGCAAGGTGAAGTGGGACCTGGAGGTCTGGTCCCAAAGCCTGGAGTCCTATAAGCGGGTGCGGGATTTTGTGCTCATCAACGAAGAACTTCCCAAGACCCGCTTGGGGAAAGTCAAAATCCACGAAGCCCAGCGGCTCTACCAGGAGCGGGCCGGAAAACGCTGGGAGAGGAAAAAGCCGGCCCTGGAAGAAGGGTTGTCCCCGGTGGGCGAGGCGGTGGTGGAGGTTCTGGCCCGGCAGATTGAGGATGCCCGCATCTCCCTGGACGACCACCTGGAGCTGGATCTGGGCATGGACTCCCTGGGCCTGGTGCAACTGCTGGCGGCCCTGGAAAACCGGTTTAATCTGCAAATCCGGGATGAGGAATTTATCGGCATCTTCACGGTCAGAGAACTCATCGGCTTTATCGAAGAGAGAAAACCGGAATTGGCCGGGGAAGGTGCAGTGGAACCGGAGGCCTGGGCCGAAATTCTCAGGACCGATCCGCCTCCGGAACTGCGCCGGCGCCTGGGCCTGGAGGGCGGGCTGGCGGCCCGGATGGTTACCCGGGGGTTGTCGTCGATTTTGGGCCTCTGGTTTAGAAAGACGTTTGACCTGCGGGTCTATGGCGCGGAGAGGCTCCGGGGACAAGGATACGTGATCTGCCCCAACCACGCCAGTTTCCTGGACGGCTTTCTCATCGCCTACGCGGTGCCGAGAACCTGGCGCACCCGCCTTTTTTCCCTCGGGTACAGCCGGTATTTCGATCTGCCCGTGGTTCGGACTCTCAGCAAGCTCATCCGGGTTATTCCCATCGATTCCTCCCGGAACGTGGCGGCGGCCATGCAGGCGGCGTCTTATCTTCTCAGAAACGGCCAACTTCTCTGCGTCTTCCCCGAAGGCTCCCGGAGCCCCACCGGCGAAGTGGGCCGGTTTAAGAAGGGCGCGGCCATCCTGGCTAAAGAACTGGCGGTGAAGTTAATGCCGGTTTATATTGATGGCTCCTACGAAGCCTGGCCCACCGGCGCCACCCTGCCCCGGTCCCATCCCATCCGGATTATTTTCGGCCGGGAGCATTCCTGGGAGGAGCTGAAGGCCCGGGGACTGGAGATCGGCCCGGAGGCAGGCGACTATGAGGCGGTCAGCCTGGGCTTGCGGGCCGAGGTTTTGCGGCTGAAAGTGGGGTTGATTAAATAATAGTTTCACGCAAAGACGCAAAGACGCAAAGTCGCAAAGACGCAATAATATATAATATCGGCGTCCATCGGCGTGCATCTGCGGTTAAAAATCAACCGCCGATGCACGCAGATATTCGCCGATGAATGCAGATAATTAATATATTTCTTGCGCCTTTGCGCCTTTGCGTCTTTGCGTGAGAAATTTTTTTGAAGGGAATAATCATGGCAAAAACGATTGTAGAGCAAATCATGGCCGCGCACCTGGTGTCCGGGGAGTTGGTCCCGGCCGCGGAAGTGGCCCTGAAAATTGATCAGACCCTGACCCAGGACGCCACCGGCACCCTGGCCTACCTGGAGTTCGAGGCCATGGGGGTGGAGCGGGTCAAGACCGAATTGTCGGTGAGCTACGTGGATCACAACCTGTTGCAGACGGATTACCGCAACGCCGACGACCACCGGTTTTTGAAGACCATTGCCGCCAAGTATGGGCTGTACTTCTCGCCCCCGGGCATGGGCATCTGCCACCAGGTGCACCTGGAGCGTTTCGGTGCGCCGGGCAAGACCCTGATCGGCTCGGACAGCCACACCCCCACCGCCGGGGGCTTGGGCATGCTCTCCTTCGGGGCCGGGGGGCTGGACGTGGCTCTGGCCATGGCCGGCCAGCCCTTTTACCTGACGATGCCGGAAGTTCTGGGGGTGCGCCTGGAGGGGCGCTTCCAGCCCTGGGCCTCGGCTAAGGATGTGATCCTGGAGCTGTTGCGGCGCCTGACGGTGAAGGGCGGGCGGGGGAAGATCCTGGAGTTTTTCGGTCCGGCCTTGCGCTATCTGGCGGTGCCGGAGCGGGCTTCCATCACCAACATGGGGACGGAGCTGGGGGCCACCACCTCCGTCTTTCCCGCGGACGCCCAGACCCAGCGCTTTCTGGCCCTCCAGGGCCGGGCCGAAGATTTCCGGCCCCTGAAGGCCGAAGGAAAGCCCCGGTACGCGGCGGTGGAGAAGATTGACCTGGGGCAACTCGATCCCCTCATCGCCGGGCCCGGCTCCCCGGATAACGTCACCCGGGTGGCGGATGTGGCGGGCACGCCGGTGGACCAGGTGCTTATCGGCTCCTGCGCCAACTCCTCGTTTCGGGACCTGATGGTCATCGCCCGGGCGCTGCAAGACCGGCGGGTGCACCCCCGGGTGTCCATGGAGATCAACCCCGGCTCGCTCCAGGTCCTGGAAAACCTGGATCTCTCCGGCGGGCTGCTGACGCTCTTAAAAGCCGGGGTGCGGGTCATGCCCCCGGGCTGCTGGGGCTGCATCGGCATGGGCCAGGCCCCGGCCACGGGCGCGGTAAGCGTGCGCACCTTCACCCGGAATTTCCCGGCCCGCAGCGGCACCAAAGATGACAAAGTCTACCTGGCCAGCCCCGAGACCGCGGTGGCCGCGGCCATTGCCGGGGAAATCATCGACCCCCGGAAGCTGGGGGATTATCCCCGGGTGGCCGCGCCCCGGTATTTCCTGGTGAACGGCCGGAGCCTGACGCCGCCGCTGCCCCCGGAAGAGAGCAAAAAGGCGGAGGTGCTCCGGGGCCCCAACATCGTGGCCTTTCCCCGGCTTTCGGGCCTGCCCGAATCCTGGTGCGGCGAGGTCTGGCTCAAGGCCGGGGACAACGTCACCACCGACGACATCCTGCCCGCGGGCAGCCAGATTCTGCCCTTGCGCAGCAATCTGCCGGCCATCAGCCGCTTTGCCTTCACCCGGCTGGACCAGGATTTTCCGGACCGGGTCCAGGGCCGGGGTGAAGGAGCCATCATCGGCGGCGAGAACTACGGCCAGGGGTCAAGCCGGGAACACGCGGCCCTGGCGCCCCGCTACCTGGGGGTGCGGGTGAAGCTGGTGAAGTCCTTTGCCCGGATTCACCTGGCCAATCTGATCAACTTCGGCATCCTGCCCTTAACTTTCGAGAACCCGGCGGATTACGGCCTCCTGGACCTGGGCAAAACCCTGGAACTTCCCGGGGTGCGCAAACTCCTCCTGGAGGGCGCGGAACGCCTGCCCCTGAAAATCGGGGACCAGCAAGTCTGGGTGAGGGTGGACCTCTCGGAGCGGCAGCGGCGGATGCTGGCGGTGGGCGGGGCGTTGAATCTGGCGAGGAAAGGGTAGGGGAAAAACTCATTGGGGGGACTCAAGTGTCCTCCCATGATATGTTGGTCGGAAAGCGCCATCAAGAATGAAGCAATCGATAGAGGGCTTAGGGCAGGACCCTGGCAATCGATAGTAGGAGAATCATCAAAAAGTGGTAACTGGTGGAAACCAATAAACCGCTAAAAAATGATATCCATCCTAATACTACCAGGGCGATGCAGTAACCAATTTTATGTTGGTTTTTTTTCACCATGACTTTACCTCCTTTAGAAGATGTATGATTTCCTAAAAGAGATTTGCCAGGGATGCCCTGCTCCGCACTTATATGTCGTGCCCTAAGCCCTCTATGGATTAAGTATATCCGTCATCTCTTAAAAGTAAATAAAGCAAATTCTGAAGATTGGATAATTTAATATCTAATACCGAATTGCTGTCTAAAACGTATTAAACGTAGGGGCGAACACAAGGTTCGCCCCTTGATCCGGTGAGATCGTTTTGTAGCCTGGCCGCCACGCCCCCTTGGAGTTAACCCGAACAGTCAAACGGGCCTGAGCCCGAATCCGCAAGGAAGGGAGTTCAAGGAACTTGGAATCACCACGCCCCTTTGTCGGCATCGACGTATCTTCAAAACATCTGGACATGGACACCATGCCCGTCAGCAAACCGTTCTCTCAACCCTACACCACAGATGGCATCGCCGCCCTGGTACAACATCTCAAGGCTCTCAACCCCCAAATCGTCCTGCTGGAAGCCACCGGGGGTTACGAGATTGCTGTGGCCTACGCCCTGTAAGAGGTTGGCCTGCCCGTAGTCATCATTAATCCCAAAACCGTACGCAACTTTGCCAAGGCCCTCGGCGTCCTGGCCAAGACCGATAAGCTGGACGCAAAGATTTTGGCCCTCTACGCCCAGAAGATTCAACCCCAGGTGCGGCCCCTGAAAGAGGCGGAGCAGCTGGAACTATCCAACCTCGTGACCCGCAGGCGCCAGTTGCGGGACATGATCACCATGGAGGAGAACCGCCTGCGTACCTGCACTGCCAGAGTGCGGGGCAACGTTGAAAAATCACTGGCGCACCTGCGCCAACTCCTGGATGACCTGGATCGTGAGATCCAGGACTTTATCTGCCGCAGCCCCCTGTGGCATGAAAAAGCGATGATACTTCAGGAGGTTATAGGCATTGGCCCCGTGGTCTCCACCTCCCTCATCGCTCTCTTGCCGGAACTGGGCTCTATTGACCGCAAAAAGATATCCGCCCTAGTCGGAGTGGCTCCCATGAACCGGGACAGCGGCCAATGGCGGGGGCAGCGGCGCATTCAGGGCGGCCGTCCGGCCGTACGCCGGGTCCTATACATGGCGGCCCTGGTAGCCACCCGTTATAACCCGGTGATCCGGGACTTTTACCAACGTCTGCGCCAAGCCGGCAAAGCGCCCAAAGTGGCCCTTACCGCCTGTATGCGCAAACTCTTGGTGATACTGAATGCGAGGCTCAAAAATCACGCTCGCTGTAACCAACCGCTGCCTCTTGCAGCTTGACAGGAAAGACAGCCGATTTAACTCCTTTTGATTATGAATTGGTATGAGAAAATCCAAACCCGCTTCTTCTCCTTTTTCCCCTTTTCCCCAAAACCCAGAAATCATATTTGTAACAGGATTGGCATCAATCCTGTCAATAAAATGGCAGCTAGGCAAAGATTACCACTGTTGGAGCCGGGCCATTTTTCCGGAAACCCGCGCCATTTCTGCATCTGGTCTTTGGTATTAAATTTGCATGAAAAACCGGTAAAGTTCCCATAAGGAGATGTGGAATGGAAATTTCCAGCCTTTATCCCCAGCAAACAATGACGTTGGAATCGGGGGTGGAAGACCGGGCCGCGGTTTCCCGCCAGGCAACGGCGGCGGTCCTGAATTCCGAAGATCAAATTGCCTCTGAAGAAGACCGGGTGGAATTAATCCGGGCCCAAAACCTGGCCTCCCCTCCCGCGGAAGACGTGGATCTCGACCAGGCCCAGAAGCTCCTCCAGCAGGTGCAGCAGGACTGGAGCGCCTTCGGCCGCAAAGATTTGCGGGAGCTATATCAATTCGACCGCCTACGGGAGATCGTCGCCCAGGTAAAATCGGTGCAGTTCTAACGTAAACCGGAATTATTGCCGATCAAGAGGCTGTCATGAAGATAGAAGATCTGCTTTCCATAGCTGCGACCCCGAAACCCCAGGAGGCCAAACCCGCCAAAGGGGCAAACTTTGCCCAACACCTGGAGGAGGCCCTGGCCGCCGATATCCAGAACACCGCGGGTTCTCAAGCCGCCGGGAAAGTGGCGCCCACCGCCGCGGTTGACCCGTTGGCGGAAATCAGCCGCAACCCCACCGAGGTGCTGGACAAGGTCCTGTCCCGCCTGGATACCTACCGGGAGGCCCTGGCCCAGCCCGACGTGCCCCTGAAAAAATTGTCCTCCCTGGTGCAGATGCTGGAGACGGACAGCCAGCGGCTTCAGACCCTGGCCCAGGATCTGCCCGGGAATTCACCCCTCAAGCAGGTGATGGAGGAGGCCGCAGCCCTGGCCTATACGGAGAGCTTCAAGTTTAACCGGGGCGACTACGTCTAAAGGTTAGTAAGAGGCGTTGCTTCGAAGGGTGTGAGCGCCGTCCGGGAGGAACGGACCCCCCTTAGTAGGAGCCTCCAACCAAACCAAAATCCGGCAGGAAGAAGGCCAGGGGCAAGGTGAAGCCGGCGCTAAGCGTCGGCTTCGCCTTTTTTATCCTTGGCAAACCCCCATTTTCATCCTATATTGTAAAAAATTTGCTTCCTTATAACTATACTGAATGACTTAATTAAGCGGACTTAGCATTCTCTGCGGCCTCTGCGTCTCTGCGAGAAACATCTTTTTCTCGCAGAGACGCAGAGTGCGCAGAGATGTATAAGGCACAATTATTCATATCGCCAGGTATAATCCTCCCACGAGAATAAAAACCATGACCGACTGCATCTTCTGCCGCATCGCCGCGGGGGATCTGCCCGCAGAGGTGGTGCTGGACACGCCCCGGGTCCTGGCCTTCCTGGACATCGCGCCGGTGCACTACGGCCACACCCTGATCATCCCCAAGGACCACTACCAAAACCTCCTGGACCTGCCCGGCGACCTTTGGCAGGAGATGGGCCAAGCCGCACGCCTCGTGGCCCAGGCCCTGCAAAAGAGCTTCTACGCTAAGGGCTTCAACCTGGGCATGAACAACTTCGAAGCCGCGGGCCAGGTGGTCTTCCACGCCCACCTGCACGTCATCCCCCGCTACGTGAACGACGGCCTGCTGCTTTTCCCCCAAGTGACCTATCCCCCCGGGGACATGGCAAAGGTGGGGATGCGCCTCCGGGAGGCGCTGGAGAGTGAGCAGTATGCAGTGAGCAGTGAGCAGTAAGCAGTGAGCAGTGTAGGGTGCGTCTCACGCACCATTTTGGAATAATCAGCGGTCAGGAAGAGTAATAAGCGATCAGTGAGGTGCGTTCTACCCACCATCCGCGGCTAATTCCTGGGGGGTAATAGCGCCTCAGAATCCAGACACTCCTGCAGCATCCCGGTCGCCGGGGAAATGGGCAGCTCCCTGACATCCAGAGACGATACCGGCATCACTCCCATCAAGGAATTAGTCACCCAGAAGCCCTCAGCCTGGGCAATTTGGCTAAGGGTTGTGGGCTGGTGAGTTAGCGCAAGCCCCCGCCGGGCCAAACCCCGGCCCAGGACCTCCAGGGTCACTCCCGGCAGGGCGCTGGGGGCCTGGGGGGTATAAAAGCCGCCATCTTGGGCATAGACCAGGCTGGTGGCCGCGCCTTCGGACACCAGGCCGTCCGCCTCCAGGATCAGGGCCTCATTGGCTCCCTGATCCAGGGCATACTGCCGGGCCGCCAGGTAAAAGAGATAATTGAGGCTCTTGTGCTTACCCATGAAGGTGGTTCGGCGCTCCGGGAAGGTGGCTAGATTCCAGCCCCGGGCGTATTCCTCCGGGCCGGGGGGGGTGTAAGGCTGGGCCCAGATCACCAACGTGGGCCGGGTCGCCGGGGGCAGCCCCAAGGCCGGGGCCGTTCCCCGGGATAGCAGAATCTTCAGCCGGGCAACACCCTGCTCCAGTCCGTTGGCCGCCAACAGCCGGTTTAGTCGTTCTGACCAGGGAAAATCCTCAGGAAAGGGAATCCTGAAAGCCCGGGCCGAGTCCCGGAGCCGGGCCAGGTGCTCACCCAGGAACTGGGGGCGCCCGTCTTCCGCCCGCAGGGTCTCGAAAAAGCCGTCCCCGTAAAGAAACCCCCGATCGTTGACGGATACGGCCGCCCGCTCCAGGGGCGTTAACTCGTTATTCAGCCAAACAAACCCGGAATTTTCCATACTCCCTGCGTCACCTTGTGGGGGCGAACCTGGTCATCGCCTGCTCCACCTCTGGGCGAACACAAGGTTCGCCCCTACAGCGCTATCATCAATTATACAGTCAGTATCACTGATCACTGATCACTGAATCACTTCCCCTGGCTCCTGCCCCCCGGCTACGTGATTACTTATCACTTATTACTTATCACTGCCCGCTGCCTTCCCCGCCGATCACCCCGAACAGAGTCCGCCCCTTATGGATGGTCTCTTCATATTCCGCGGCTTCGTCGGAATCGTAAACCACACCGCCGCCCACGGAAAAATGGGCCATTCCTTGCGATATTATGGCGGTGCGGATGGCCACGTTCAGATCGAGATTGCGGTGCAGCCCCAGGTAGCCGATGGCCCCGGTGTAGACGTGGCGCACGTGCGGCTCCAGTTCGTCGATGATCTCCATGGAGCGGATTTTGGGGCAGCCGGTGATGGAGCCCCCGGGAAAGGTGGCTTTCAAAATATCGACATGGCTGCAACCTTCCCGCACCTGGCCGGTGACGATGGACACCAGGTGATAGACGTTCTGGTAGGCCTCCAGGCGCTTGTGCTCCCGGACCTTGACCGTGCGGGCCTCGCAGACCTTGCCCAGGTCGTTGCGCAGCAGGTCCACGATCATGGACAGCTCTGCGTCGTCTTTGCGGCTCTCCTCCAGTTCCCGGCGGAAGGCCGCGTCCTCCTCCGGCGTCTTCCCCCGGGGCCGGGTGCCCTTGATGGGCCGGGTCTCCAGGTAATCTTCCCGGCGATGGAGAAACCGCTCCATGGAAGTGGAGAGGATGACAAAATCCCGGCAATTGAGATAGGCATAAAAAGGCGCGGGGTTCAAATCAAAGAGGCGGAGAAAGAGGCGAAAGGCCTCCCCCTGGAAAGGGAAGGAAAAGCGCTGGGAGAGGTTCACCTGGTAGACGTCGCCCTGGCGGATATACTCCCGGATGCGGCCGACGGCCTGAAGATAGTCCGCCCGGGTGAAATTGCTGGCGAGCGGCCCCACCCGGTATGAACCCAGGGGATCGTCTGGAGTAAAAATAGGGGTTTCCTGGGCTTCGGCCTGCCGGCGGCCTTGCGGGTCCTCATAAACGATTTTAACTTGCCAGAACCCCCCGGCCCGGCGGTCGTGCACCAGCATCCTTTTGGGGAAGGCCCAGACCATTTCCGGCAGCCCCAGGTCGTCCACCGCGGTGGCGGGCAGCCTCTCCAATTGATTCTTCAGGTCATAGGCCAGAAACCCGAAGCCGCCTGCGGCGCAGGGCTGCAAGGGGGTAAGCCCGGGCAGCTCCAGGGAGCCCAGCGCGTCCGCTAACACTGTGAAAGGATCGGCTCGGAAGGAGCGCTCCAGGCCGCCACCGCTTACTTCCACCCCCGGGCCTTTGCTCTTGAGAACCAGAAACGGGTCCCAGCCCATCAGGGAGTAGCCGGCGCAATCCAGATCCCCGCCGCTCAGCAGGA
>DYJG01000030.1 GCA_020723225.1 Desulfobacca acetoxidans
CTGCACGAAGACCCCCAAATCCCGAACTTCGGCCCCCCGGGGCGGGGGCCGGTGCTGCAGGCGGGGATGACCCTGGCCATTGAGCCCATGACCTCCAGCGGCTCCTGGAAGATACGGGTTCTGTCTGACGGCTGGACCGCGGTCACCCAGGACGGCAGCCTGGCCGCCCATTTTGAGCATACGGTGGCCCTGACGGACAAAGGGGTGGTGGTGCTCAGCCGTTTGTGAATCGTTTTTCGTTTTGCGTTTTACGTTTTTCGTAAAATAACTTATAGATTCGATTTTTTACCGAAAAACGCAAAACGAAAAACGAAAAACGATAAGAGCGGGTTGCTTGCTTCGCGGCGGTTATTAATTTAAAATAAACGATTGAAATAACTATAAAGACGCGATAGATGCCCAAAGAAGACGCCATCGAAGTGGAAGGAGTGGTGATCGAGCCGCTCCCCAATGCCATGTTCCGGGTGGAACTGGCCAACGGACATCGGGTGCTGGCGCATATTTCCGGAAAGATGCGCATGCATTATATCAAGATCCTCCCCGGCGACAAGGTGATCGTGGAACTGTCGCCTTATGATTTAAGCCGGGGGCGGATCGTCTATCGAGTCAGATAGGATCGGACCATGAAAGTAAGGCCTTCGGTAAAACGGATATGCGCCAAATGCAAGATCATCCGCCGCAAAAGAGTGGTGCGGGTGATCTGCGAGAATCCCAAACATAAGCAGCGTCAGGGCTAAAGGGAGGTAGGGAGTTGGCCAGAATCGCGGGCATCGATTTGCCCCGTAATAAAAGGATCGAGATCGCGCTCACTTATATTTTCGGGATCGGGCGCACCACCGCCACCCGGGTCCTGAAGGAAGCGGGCGTGGACGGCGGCGTGAAGACCGGGGATTTGAACGACGGCGAGATCACCCGCATCCGCCAGGTGATTGATTCCACCCTGAAGGTGGAAGGCGACCTGCGGCGGGAAGTCTCCATGAATATCAAGCGCCTCATGGACCTGGGGTGTTACCGGGGCCTTCGGCACCGGCGCAGCCTGCCGGTGAGGGGCCAGCGCACCCATACCAACGCCCGCACCCGGAAAGGCCCGCGGCGCAGTGTGGTGGGTAAAAGGAAGAAGGCTTAAGGAGGAGTGATGGCCCGAGCACCGTCACGCGCCAAAAAGAAAAAGGAACGGAAGAATATTCCCGTGGGCGTGGCCCATATCAAGGCCACTTTCAACAACACCCTGGTAACCATTACCGATCCCGGGGGCAACGTGATATCCTGGTCCTCCGCGGGGGTGCAGGGCTTTAAGGGGTCCCGGAAGGGCACTCCCTTCGCGGCTCAGCTGGCGGCCCAGGACGCGGCCAAAAAGGCCGTGGAGAACGGCATGCGCACCGTGGACGTCTTCGTAAAGGGACCCGGCGCCGGCCGGGAGGCCGCGCTTCGGGCGCTCCAGGCCGCGGGCCTGAGCGTCAATCTGATCCGGGACGTCAGCCCTATTCCCCATAATGGTTGCCGCCCGCCGAAACGGCGCCGGGTGTAACGCTTAAAGGAGAAGGAAATTGGCCAGATATCTGGGACCAAGCTGCCGGCTGTGCCGCCGGGAAGGTTTACAGCTCTACCTCAAGGGAGACCGCTGTTATACGGACAAATGCGCCATCGAGCGGCGCCATTACCCGCCTGGGCAGCACGGCCAGCGCCGGGGGAAGTTGTCCGATTACGGCATGCAGCTCCGGGAAAAGCAAAAGGTTAAACGTATTTACGGCGTGTTGGAAAAACAGTTCAGAGGTTATTTTGAGAAGGCCGAAAGGCAGAAAGGGGTTACCGGCACCAACCTACTAGTGCTGTTGGAGCGGCGTCTGGACAATGCCGTTTACCGCCTGGGTTTTGCCAATTCCCGGGCTCAGGCCCGGTTGATGGTGCGCCACGGCCTGGTGACGGTAAACGGCGGCAAGGTGAGTATTCCCTCTTACCTGGTGAAGAAAGGGGATGTCATCCAGGTGGCCGAGAAGAGCCGTAAAAAGCCCTTGATTCTGGACGCCCTGGAAGCCGTGGCCCGCCGCGGCCTTCCCGCCTGGATGGACCTCACCAAGGAAGAGGCCCTGGGCAGGGTCATCATGCTGCCCACCCGGGAGGACATCACCATGCCCATCCAAGAACATCTCATCGTGGAACTTTATTCCAAGTAGAATCATGATCCTTGGGCCCGGCAGCCCTTATGAGGGCTGATGCTATGCCGGAGAGTGACGCCGTTTCGGGAGGCCATCGGCCACCGGCCAGCAAAATTTATTCAGTATTATTTTCTGAGGAGCCATGATCCACAAGAATTGGGCCGAGATTATTAAGCCCAAAAGGCTGGAAGTGGATGCGGAAACCCATGACCGGTTTTATGGGAAATTTTCCTGCGAGCCCCTGGAAAGGGGCTTTGGCACCACCCTGGGGAACGCCCTGCGGCGAGTCCTGCTTTCCTCCTTGCGGGGTGCGGCCATCACCGCGGTGCGCATCAAGGACGTTTATCACGAATTTTCCGCGCTCCCGGGGGTTTTGGAGGATGTGACCGAAATCCTTCTGAACCTGAAGCAGGTGCGTTTGAAAATGCTCAGCGACGGCGCCAAGACCCTGCGTCTGGAAGCCCGGGGCAAAGGGGAAATAAAGGCCGGAGACATCATTACCGACGGTTCCGTGGAGATTCTCAACCCCGATCATCATATCGCCAACCTCTCCGCGGACGGGGAACTGTTACTGGAGATGACGGCCAAGACCGGCAAGGGTTACGTGCCCGGGGAGGCCCATAAGGAAGAGGACCAGCCGGTGGGTTACATCCCCCTGGACGCCAGCTTTTCCCCCATCCGCAAGGTGAATTACGTGGTGACCCAGGCCCGGGTGGGACAGCGGACGGACTATGACAAGCTGACCCTGGAGGTCTGGACCGACGGCAGCCTGACCCCGGAGAACGCGGTGGCATACGGGGCCAAGATCCTGAAGGAACAGCTGAACCTGTTCATCAATTTCGAAGAGGAAGCGGAAGGGGTGGAGGAAAGGCCCCTGGAAGAGGTCCCCGCTCTCAATGAGAACCTCTACCGCAGCGTCAACGAACTGGAGCTGTCCGTGCGCGCGGCCAACTGCCTCCGGAACGCCAACATCCGCTTCATCGGGGAATTGGTCCAGAAGACCGAGCAGGAGATGCTGAAGACCAAAAATTTTGGACGCAAGTCCTTAAACGAAATCAAAGAAATCCTCACGGAGATGGGGTTGCACTTAGGGATGAAGCTGGAAAGCTTTATACCCCCGGAACAAGTGGCCGAGAGGAAAGAAGAGGTTCTGTCATGAGGCATTTAAAGGCCGGGCGCCGTCTGTCCCGGACCACCGAACATCGTCTGGCTATGATGCGCAACCTGGTGACGTCGCTGTTGGAGCACGAACGGGTGGAAACCACCCGGGCCAAGGCCAAGGAAGTGCGCCAGTGGGCGGAGCAGATCATCACCCTGGCCAAACGCGGGGACCTGCACGCCCGGCGGCAATCCCTGGCCCTGGTGCGGTCGAAAAAAGTGGTGGCCAAGCTCTTCGGGGAACTCAGGGAACGCTACCTGGAGCGCCCCGGCGGCTACACCCGCATCATCCCCCTGGGCCTGCGCCTGGGGGACGGCGCTCCTCTGTCCATCATCGAGATGGTGGGCCGTCCGGAGAAGCTGCCTAAAACCCAGAAAAAGAAGGCCGCGGCCGGCTAACTAGACCTACCGGGTGCCGGGCCGTAACCCGGCCCCGGCGGAAAATACCGTTTTTCGTTTTGGGTTTTTCGTTTTTCGTTGAAGAAACTGGATTATCAATAAGTTATTTATGGGGCACAGCTTGCTGTGCCCTTGCCCTTTTCACCCCATCTTGCCATCTTCCCGGAGAGAACCGGCCCCGGTAATCCGGCCAGTCAGCCGGGAAAGCCTCTGGAGCGGCTCGGGGCCAGCCGCGGCCTCGTTAATTTTCGCACATAAAAAGGTTTGATAACCTGTTGAATATATTAAACAGATAAAAACCTATACTAAATTTCGTAAAAAAATAATTGACAAGCGTTTAAGATTCTATTAAGGTGCATGAAACTCAAATAGGTATTTTTACCTAATCCGGCATAGGCACTTCTACCTAAATCTTCGGTAAAGCAAGCTAAACGGAGTCAGGCGGGCTCTTTGATCAGGTCAGGAGCATTGCCGGGCGGGGGACTGGAGCAAGGAAGTATAGTTCCCTTCAGGATTGTCCCATAACCAAAGGAGGTTCTGAATGGCGAATCGTATAATCTTAGGCGCGGCGTTAACCCTGGCCTTGTTGTTTTCACCCGGGCTGGCCCAGACAGCTCCCACTAAAAGCGTCAAAAAGAAAAACTCTCCTTCCAAAACGGAAAAGGCACAAACCAAAAAAAGCAGCAGCAGCAAGAAAAAGAAAACCGCCTTCCATGGCGGCGATTCAAGCAGCAAGGCTCGGAATTACAGTGAGCGGGTGCAGGGCGAAATGGCCGGCATCGGCGGCGAGACCGGTGCCTCCAAAAACCCAGCCTCCAGTGTCTCAGCCTCAGGTGTCCCGGAAACCCCGCCGTTGATGAAAGTAATCCCCCAGCGGGACGGCCGTTTTCTCCTGGAACCCCTGTCACCCAAGAAATCCAAGAGCCCCATTTCCCGGAACTCCTCGCCTCAGCCCACGGTGCAGGAGGCTGCCTCTACGGAACGGAATTACAATCGGTTTGAACCCTGGAATTTTTCCGATCTGATACTGACCCAGGCCGGCCATTACCGGGATGCCCCTTATAGCCGGGGAGGATCTCTGGCCACCGGCTCGTCCACGGATTGTTCCGGTTTTGTGCAGTTTATCTATAAGGGTTTTAAGATTGATCTCCCCCGCTCCAGCGCCGAACAGGCCCAGGTGGGGAAGGTCGTGACCCAAAACATGGATTTTTCCAAGCTGCTACCCGGAGATCTGCTCTTCTTCCGCCGGGGAGGCCGCCACATCGGCCACGCCGGCATCTATCTGGGTGAAGGGAAGATGATCCACGCTTCCAACCGCCGTTACGGGGTGACCATCACCGACCTGCGCCAACCCTACTATGAAGGAACCTTTGTGGTGGCCAAGCGGGTCTTTGAGGTGAAGTACCAGCAGTAGCCCCAGGGTTCCATTTACGAATTGCGCGTTGTCCTGCCATCCCTTCGGGCGTAAAAGGTAACGTGAAAGTGCGCCTTTGCCCGGCCTCCCGGCTTGTCGTCTCGATCGGAAAGATTCGTTTCCCTGTCCCATCCCGGACTGCTTTGCCTCCTTCTCCATTCATTATTTTCCCCCCAATTGCCGATCCTTCTATCAACTCGTAATCTTTGCGTCCTCTACGTCTCTGCGGTGATTCATGATTTTCTCAGAGAAGCAGCGGACGCGGAGATTACCGATGATCAATTACCTCCGGCGCTTAATTAAAACCAGGGGCGCGAGGTTCCGGAAAGCAGGATTATTCTTGCCTATTTCCGGAAAATTCAGTATTTTTATGGAAGAAATTGCTGCTAAACATAGGTCGAAGGTAAGGCTGAAACAGGTGGCCGGCAGGGGGCAGGGGGAGAGGAAGATGCGGGGGCTTGAACCCGAGGAATGGGAGAGGCGCCTCAAGGTTCGCTACCCCATGCTCCAATATTTCTCCGATCGCCCCTTCGGGGTGGAGATCGAGACCTTCGGGTTGAAATATAGCATTTCCCCGGGCGACCGGGACATGATTCCCCCTTACAAGATCACCAGCCGGGCCGCAGACGGAGCCTTGCTGCCCCGGGTCTTTGAGCGCCACGGCCTCACCTTGGATGGTTTTTCGCCGGATGGACCCAAATATACCGCCTGGTCCTTTGTTCTGGACGATACCATCAAGGGCGCGGGGGGCAGCGAACTGGTAAGCCCCATACTCTCGGGCCTCAAGGGGATCGCCCAGGTCTATGACGCGCTGCTGCTGCTCAAGGAATTCCCCGAGATCCAGGTCAATGAAACCTGCGGTTTCCATGTCCACCACGGGGTGGACCCGGAAAAGTTCGGCGAACCCCAGCTCTTCCAGTTATTAAGAATAATCTCCATCTTTGAAGGCTATATTTATACCCTGCTTCCGGAGGAGCGCCGCCAGGCAGAGGCCTGCCGCCCCCTGGAAATCGACCTTTATGATTGGTACCGGAACGATACCAGGCGCCGCCATCCCGTGGTTCAGAATATCTGGTATTCTCCGGAAAACCTCAACGACCCCGAGATTCCCCGCAATCGCAAGATCCACCCCACCCGCTACCACGGCCTCAATCTCCATTCCTACTGGTACCGGCAGACCATCGAGTTTCGCTATTTCCCATCCCTGCTGGACGAACCTGAAGAGTTGATGCAGTGGATCATCTTCACCCAATTTCTGATAGAGTGGAGTGAAGGCCGGCGGCCGCAACTGGAATATTTACCTAAAACGAATAAATGGATGAATACCTTATATAAAATCTATCAGGGCACCGGGATGCTGTCCCAGATCCGCTTTCCCGGGAGCCCCAGCCCCAGCGCCGGAGAGGGAGGTCCATGAGCTATTACGGTTTGCAAACCTTGGATTTTTTGGAGCGGATAAAGAAGTTCGAAACCGAGCTGCCGCCATTACTGCTGGAGATGTCCCGGCTGCTGCAGCGGATGATCGAAGAGATCGAACGGCCGCAATTGGAGGACGTGCAGCGGATGCAGGGGGAGCTGCGGCGGCTGGTCGGCGACTCCGGGCAGTTGCTCGCCCTCTGCGGCAGTGAAGGGAAGCTCTGCGCCCAATGCCCTTTCGGCTCCTATCTGCCCACCGGCTTTGCCTTTGCCTCGCCGGAACAACCCCTTTGCCTCCCCTGGATTGTCCTGACCAACCCCGACGCCCAGAAGCAGCCGGTTTCTCAGTAATCGCCAGCCGCATCCTTTTCTTTGGGGCCCAGGAATTAACTCTCCTGGGCCTGCCGCCATTAGCGACCGAGTTATTTTTTCCGGACCCACTCTGCACCAGGTTTCTTCTATCAGTTAGCATATCAAAAAGTAGTTTACAATTTTAAGGCTTCATGTAATCATCAAAAAATACTGTATTTATAGTGTTCATACAGGATTAAGTTCATAAATCAGCGGCCAGTCATCAGTTCGAGCGGAATATCCGGTCGCCCATAGCCGGATTGCGGTAACCTGAGAATAATATGAGTGGGCTTCTATTAATCGTTTTTGCTGCTCTGGTGCAGTTGGTCGCGGCCTATTTCGCCCTGCGGCTGATCCGGATAACCGGCGGGCGCACCGCCTGGGTGCTGGTCGCCGGGGCCCTATGCCTCATGGCCCTGCGCCGGGGTGTCAAGCTCTGGCGGCTCCTTTCCGGGGACATAACCGATCCATTTGACCTCTTTGATGACGGGATGGCCCTGGCTATATCAGTGGCCATGCTGGCTGCCGTTTTGTGGATTCCTCCTCTCTTTCTCACCATCCGGCGGGCCGCCGAGACCCTCCAACAGTCCAAGGAACAACTCGAAATAAAGGTGGCGGAGCGCACGGAAGAGTTGCGAGACGCCAATATCCGCCTGTCGGTGGAACTGGAAGAACGGCAGCGGGCGGAAATAAAGATGGCCCAATACGCCGCGGACCTGAAGCGGTCCAACGCCGAGCTGGAGCAGTTTGCTTACGTGGCCTCCCATGACCTGCAGGAGCCTCTGCGCATGGTGGCCAGCTTCACCCAATTGCTGGCTAAGCGCTACCGGGGCAAACTTGACCAGCACGCGGATGAATTCATCGGTTTCGCGGTGGACGGGGCCAACCGTATGCAGACGCTGATCAATGATCTGCTGGCTTTCTCCCGGGTGGGTACCCGGGGTAAGCCTTTTGCGCCCACCGACTGTGAGGAGGTCTTAAGCCATGCCTTGGCTAACCTCACCACGGCCATTCAGGAAACCGGGGCGGAGGTGACTCACGATCCCTTGCCCACGGTGATGGCCGATGAAGTGCAATTGGGACAGCTTTTTCAAAATCTCCTGGCCAATGCCCTTAAGTTTCGGGGGCTGGACCCGCCGCGGGTGCACGTCTCATCACAGCAGCAGGGAGAGGAGTGGGTTTTCCGGGTTCATGATAACGGCATCGGCATTGCTCCGGAGCATCAGGAAAGAATTTTCACCATCTTCCAGCGCCTGCATCGCCGTGATGAATACCCGGGCACCGGGCTGGGCCTGGCCCTGTGCAAGAAGATCATAGAGCGCCACGGGGGGCGCATCTGGGTGGAGTCCGCGCCTAATCAGGGATCCACTTTTTATTTCAGTATTCCAAGGGGGTAGGAATAATGGCCGGGATTCAAAGAGGAAGCTGCCGCCCCATCGAAATCCTGCTTGTGGAAGACAACCCCGGGGACGTGCGACTGACCAAGGAGGCCCTGAAAGAGGGCAAGGTGGTCAATAACCTCCACACCGTAGAAGACGGGGAAGAGGCCATGGCGTATCTGCGCCGGCAAAGCCCTTATGCCCAGGCGACGCGGCCCGACCTGATTCTCCTGGACCTAAACCTCCCAAAAAAGAGCGGCCGGGAGGTGCTGGAGGAGATCAAGGAAGATCCCGATCTGAGGCGCATTCCCGTGGTAATCCTCACCATTTCCGAGGCGGAACAAGACATTATCAAGAGCTATAACCTCCATGCCAATTGCTACATCACCAAGCCGGTGAACCTGGAGCAGTTCATGGAAGTGGTGCAGTCCATCGAGAACTTCTGGCTGACGGTGGTGATGCTGCCGCCGAGGTAACTTTATGTTTTCCGCAATTTCCAAGATTCTGCTGGTGGAGGACAATCCCGGGGACACCCGCCTCTTCCGGGAGATGCTGTCCGGAGAACCGCCTGGTTCTTTCGATATAGAATATGTTACCACGCTCGCCGATGCCATGGAGCGTCTCGACCGGGGAGGGATCGACGTGGTCTTATTGGACCTTGGTTTACCGGACAGCCAAGGTCTGGACACCTTCAGCCGGGCTTATGCCCACAGTCCCCAGATGCCCTTTGTAGTCCTGACCGGTCTGGCTGACGAGACCATTGGTATTGCCGCATTAAGTCAGGGGGCCCAGGACTATCTTAGAAAGGGAGAAGTGGATGGGAAACTTCTTCTCCGCTCCATCCGTTATGCCACCGAACGTAAACGGGCGGGGGAAGCCCTCAGGCAGGCCCATGACGAGTTGGAACTGCGGGTGGACACCCGGACTGCGGACCTGACCCGTGCCCTGGGGCAATTGCAGGAGGAGATCGCCGGGCGCAAACTGGCGGAAAGGGCCCTCCAGAAGGCCCATGACGACCTGGAATTGAAGGTGGCTCTGCGCACCGCGGAACTGGTCCAGGCCAACCGGGAACTGCAATCGGAGATGGAGGAGCGCCGGCGGGTGGAAAAGACCCTGGCCGGGGAACAGCAGAGGCTGTTTGCCGTTCTAGACAGTCTCCCGGTTTTTGTCTATTTGAAGGGTCTGGATTACACTATCCGCTTTGCCAACCGCATTTTCCTGGAGACATTCGGCCCATCCATCGGCAAACGTTGTTATGAAGCGCTTATGGATCGAACTGAGCCCTGCCGGGATTGTCAATCATTTGAACTTTTGAAGACCGGTAGACCTCAAGAATGGGAGTGGCACTGGCGGGACGGCGACCGGATTTTTCAAATATATGATTACCCCTTTACCGACATTGACGGTTCTTCCCTGATACTCACCCTGGGGATAGACATCACCGCGCGCAAACAAGCGGAAGATAGCCTGCGTTACCTGGCCTCCCAGCTCATGACCGCGCAAGAGCGGGAACGCAAAAGAATCTCCCGGGATTTGCACGATATCTTGGGGGGAGGCCTGGTGTCTTTGAAGCTCCAGGCCAAGGATATCGGCAAGAAGCTGACCGCGGAAACCGAAGAGATCAAAAATGAGATCAAAAGTGATTGCGGCATTATCCTCTCTTGTCTGGATGGCCTGATTGAGAAGGTCCGCCATATCTCCAGGGATCTGAGCCCGGCCATCCTGGAAGACCTGGGCGTCACTGCCGCCATCAGGCATTTATTCGACCAATTTGAAAAGCGCCATAAAACTTGCCGCTGTACCTTGGAAGCAGATGAGATTGACGACCTCTTCACCCTGGAGGACCGGGTCAATCTCTATCGGGTTTTTCAGGAAGCCCTCACCAATATCGCCAAGTACGCCCGGGCGACGGAGATTTTCGGGGTTGTGAAGAGAAAAGAAGACAAGGTTTTTTTCCGGGTGGAGGATAACGGCAAAGGGTTTGATGTTGACCATGCCTTGACTGCCGATGTCACCGGCAGGGGTCTGGGCCTGGCCTCCATGCAGGAGCGGGTGAGGATGCTGGGGAGCGATATGCAAATCTGGAGCGAAGCAGGGAAGGGGACTCGTATTTCCTTTACCGTTCCCATTTCCAAAAACGCAGAAAATTCACAGGCCGCCCATTAATCAGGAGGATAATTTAACGGCCCGGGGCGCCTTCCAGGAAGGCGCGCAAGTTTTCTATGGTTCGGGCGGCCTGATCCGGGAGCAGGTCCCAGAGCACCAGGTACATGGCCCCCATGACCCCGTCGCCCCAGGAGCAGCTGCATTTGACGGTGGGCTCCATCTTGGGGGGGCCCAGGACTTCGGTAATGCGGGCGATAAACTCCCGCCCCCCGGGAGAGGCGGGGATATTCAGGGAAATCTGGTCCGAGTAAAGGGTCAGGGTAAATTCCGTCTCCTCCCCTTCACCCTGGGGCCCGGCCGTCCGGGCCCGGCCCTCCACCTGGGACACCCGGCGGCCTTTTTCCCAATTGTCCAGCAAGATTTCCATGATTAACCTATGTCAGTAGCCAGTAGCCAGTATTTCAATTCTTTTTCTTATCACTTATTACTTATCACTTATTACTTATCACTTATTACTGGCCCCTGGCCCCTGGCCCCTGACCCCTGCCTCACCTCATCTGCTTCAGCTTCGCCGCGAACCCCGGCAGCCCCAGGGCCTCCTCGGTGCGGCCCAGGCCCAGGAGGGCGAAGCCTTTGCCCATGACCGCCTCTTCCAGATTGGGCGCGAATTTCAGAATCTTGTCGAAGCACTCCAGGGCTTCGTCGTAGTGTTGCAGCTCGGTGAGGGTGGCGCCTTTGTAGACCAGGGCCTCGAAGTTGGCCGGGTCCGCCATCAGGGCCATATTGTAGCATTCCAGGGCCCGCTCCGGTTGATTTGAGTCCCCGAGGATGCGGGCCGCGTCCAGATAGGGCTGGGTTTTATCTTCTTCCTTGCCTTTGCGGGTTTCCAGATAGGCGTTAAGCACGTAGGCGCTGCCGTCGGCAAACGCGGGGTGGCCGTGGCCCGGCAGCAGGAAATCCACCTGGTACGGCAACAGCCGGCCCAGGGAGGCGATGAGTTCCTTCATGTTCCCGATCTTCTGGTCGGCGTCCGCCAGGACATTCTCCATGGGCGGGGAGACAAAAACCATGTCCCCGGAAAAAAGGATGCGGTTATGATGTTCATAGAGGCAGATATCACCGCCGGTATGACCGGGGGTGGCGATCACCTCCAGGAGGTGGGGGCCGGCCTGGAATTTTTCGCCGCCCCGGAGCAGCACGGCCTTATCCACCCGCCCCGCCTTTTCCATGATCTTCATGAAGGGCACGCCCTGGAAATTGATGAAGCCCAGGGTTTTCATGTGGGCCAGGACCTGGGGGTTGCACCAGTCGAAGAGCTCCCCCATGCCCCCCACGTGGTCGAAGTGGCAGTGGGTGAGAAAGAGCCGCTCCATCAGGGAGAGGTCGAATTCGTCGCTCAGTTCGTGGAGCAGCCCGTAGTAGTTGCCCGCGTCGATAAGGGTGCGGCCTTCGTCCAGGGCGTAGACGTTGCAGCTCATGCCCGTTTCCTGGACCCACCAGATGCCTTCCAACCTGGGGTCGTATTCAGTTAAATGGATCATGTTGCCTCCATGGGGATTATCATACCTGGCGTTATAAATAACTTGGACATCTTTATCTCTGCGCCTCTGTACCTCTGCGGTGAACCCATTAACCGCAG
>DYJG01000680.1 GCA_020723225.1 Desulfobacca acetoxidans
AGGAGGCCTTTATTCTCCTGACGGTTGATGGCTTCCCGGGGTTCGGGCTGGGAGCGGTAAATGGCGGGCACCCCATGCTCCGCCAAAAACCGGGCGGCCAGCCAATTGGCCAGGACCATGGCTTCCGCCACCAGCGTGCGGGCAGGCGTTTCCTGATCCTCCACGATCACCTGGATCTCTCCCTGGTGGGAAAAAACCACCCAGACTTCCGGCAGCCTGAGTTCATAGCCTCCCTGGGCCAGACGCCGCTCCTTGAGGAGGTCGGTTAACCGGGACAGGGTGCCGAACCGCGGGTCCTGGGCCAAAAGCCCGTCCACTTCCTGATAGGTCAGGCGTTGGTGGACGCGGATGCGGCTGGGCCGGATTTCCCAATCAATGATCTCCGCGTCCGGACCGAGGGTGACCAAAAAGCTTAAAGCCGGGCGTTCCTGGCCGGCCAGCAGGCTGAGGATGTCTTCGGAGATTTCCTCCGGCAGCATGGGCAGGCGGTGTTCCGGCAGGTAGATGGAAGTGGCCCGCTCCTGTGCTTCCCGGTCCAGGAGGGTATGGGGCTGCACCATGGAAGAGACGTCGGCGATATGCACCCCCAGGCGCCAGCCGGTTTCCGTCTCTTCCAGGCTGAGGGCGTCGTCGAAATCCCTGGTGCGCTCCCCGTCGATGGTAAAGCAGGGTAGAGAGGTGAGGTCCAGGCGATGGGCGGCGTAAGGATCCCGGGGCCGCCGGTCCCGGAGATGCACGGCCCCTGCGTGGGCCTCCGGAGAAAATTCCCGGGCCACCTCCAGGCGGTAGAGGTCCAGGTTTTCGTCTTCCTGGAAGACGCCCAGGCGCACCAATAGCTGAAAGGGAGCATCCGGGGCAGTAAGGCGGGCTTTATCCAGATAGGCCTTCCCTTGGGTGTAATCCGGGTCTTCGGGGCCAAAAACGGCCATCCGGCGCAGCAGCTCCACCAAGTGCCCCTTGCTTTTGGGTTCCGGAGCCTGTTCTCCATCCCAGACCGCCTTCAGCCACCCGGCCGCGGCCTCCATTTCCTCCAGGCGCTCCTGCTCCCGCCTGGCGGCCTCCTGTAACTGGTCCACCACCTCCGGGGGATTGGGAACCCAGCGTTCATCCTTAAATTTAAAGAGAAAACGGTCCTCCAACAGGGCCCTTTCCAGGGCCGCCACTTGATCGGGATTGGCTTCCTGAAACCAGAGATCGGCCATTTCCCGGGCGGTCAGGGCCTGTTCTTCCTGGGCCAGGAGCTCCCACAAATCCTCCAGCCGGATGGAGGCCTTCAGGGCCTCCCGTTTGCCGGCGGTCGCTTCCAGGAGATCAAGCAACTGTTGGCGGGGCAGTTGGGGGGAAAGGCGGCTGGGGCAGGCGTGGAGCACCCGTTTCCTGGCCAGGGTCATCTCCCGGTTGTTTTGGGCCAGGACGTGTAGGCGTTCCCCCTTTAATTCCAGAACGATCCCGCAGAGGATGCGCCTCTGGTCAAAGAATTCTACTAAATAGCCGGGTTCCATGGTAAGGTGGGGCAAAGGTACCATTTTCCCGGAAAAAGTCAAGGAAGGTAGATGTTGCCTGAGA
>DYJG01000681.1 GCA_020723225.1 Desulfobacca acetoxidans
TGCCGCCTTTAAGCAGATGGGAATCGACGATGAAATAACGGAGGCCGTTTTCCGAGAGAAACTCCTCCACCCCCTTGCGCAACACCGGCTCAGCTTTCATGTCCTTCAGAGGCGGCGCCCATTTATAGCGGGGCCGGTAGGCGCATTCCGGGAGCCAAAATCCTTTGGGGTCGCGGCCGAAATGCCGCCGGTAAGTGGCCGCGCCCTGCTTCACCTGGGCCTGCACCGCGGTGTCCCGGCCCAACAGAGGCAGATAACCGTGAGTGGCCGCTGAGGTGATTACTTCCAGGGCCCCGGCGTCCATCAGCCGCCGGCACACCCCCAGGAGGTCCTCCCCGAAGTCCTCGATAAACGCCCGCTTCAGCCCCCGGTAATGCTCCTCCCACATCCGGGCCACGGTGACAAAATGCTTCTCCCCCAGGCGCTGGAAGGCGTTCAGGTCCTCCTGGGCCGCCTGGATTTTGTTATCCAGATAGTCTTTGAACTCCCGCCGGAAGACGTCGGAGGACAGCATCTCCGCCAGGATGGGGGTGACGCCCAGGGTCACCCCGGTGGGCCCGCCTTCCGCGGCCAGCCGGTTAAAGGCCTGGAGCAGGGGGATATATGATTCCGCCGCGGCTTCGTTGAGCCAGTCCATGCCGTGGGGCCAGCGGCCGTGGCCGATGACGTACGGCAGGTGGGAGTGGAGGACGAAGGTGAAGCTTCCCAGGTGTTCAGGCATGGTGGACTCCGGTGGAAGATGGTTTTCGGTTTTCTGTTTCCTGTTCTCTGTATAGGTCTCTAAATACTCCGATTTTCATCTTTAATATAAGGACTGATTTCACATTAATCTTCATCATTGATAATCTTTTTACCGAAAACAGAAAACAGCAAACAGAAAACAGTCCTTATATCTTTTCACAGAAAACGGAAAACGGAAAACGGAAAACGTTCTCCAAATGAGAAAATTCAGCGGTTTTAAAATCACCATCTTCTCTAACTGATAATATCCGCCTTGATGAGATTGGTGGTGCCCCTGGCGCCGATGGGGGCGCCGGCGGTGATCACCACCCGCTCCCCGGATTTCAGCCAGCCGGCCTTCAAGGCCTCCTGTTCCACCACCTGGAGCATGTGATCGGTGTTTTTAAGTTCCGGGGCCACCAGGGGGAAAACACCCCACACCAACGCCAGGCGGCGCCAGGTCTCCCGCCTGGGGGTCACGGCGATGATGGGAGTGCGGGGCCGGTAGCGGCTGATGAGGCGGGCGGTGCCCCCGTGGTCCGTGCTGGTGAGAATGGCCCCGGCCTCCAGGTCCAGGGCCATTTCGCAGGCCGCGTGGCTGACGGCTTCGGAGATATCCTGGCGGCCGGAGGGGGCCCGGTTGCGGAGCCACTGCACGTAAGGGAAGTGGGCCTCCGTGGCCCGGGACACCTGGTCCAGGAATTTGACCGCCTCCACCGGATAACGGCCCATGGCGGTTTCTTCCGAGAGCATCACCGCGTCGGTGCCGTCCAGGATGGCGTTGGCCACATCCGTGGCTTCGGCCCGGCTGGGGTGGGAGTGGTCCACCATGGAGAGCAGCATCT
>DYJG01000682.1 GCA_020723225.1 Desulfobacca acetoxidans
GTATTGGCGGATTGCAATTGCTCGAACGCTTATTGGCAGTAAGATAGTTCCGGGAGGCTTTCCCCCTCCAAGCAGCGATGCATGCTCAGCGCCCAAAAAAAGGGCGGGAGGATTATCCTCCCGCCCTTATTATGTTTGCTTATTCGATTGTCTTACCGCGCCGTGGCCTTGGCCAGTTTTTCCCGGAGTTGCTGGCAGTTGCGGCACAAAGGGGTTTTCGGCATGATTTCCAGGCGCCGGGGTTCGATGGGCTGGCCGCAGTTCTCGCATTCGCCGTAGTTGCCGTTTTCCAGTCTTTGCAGGGCCTCTTCTATGGCCTCCAGTTCCAGGCGTTTGGGTCCCAAAAGGGAGAGCTGGGTCTCCGCCAGGAGGCTCACCGAGGCCTGATCCTCTTCGTCCCGGGCGGTGGCCAGCATCTCCTGATAGCCGTCGCCGATGCTGCTTTTGAGCTGTTGCTTCACTTCCAGCCAGAGGTGCTGTTTGCGAGATAGCAGCCTCTCTTTTACTTCCGTCTGTCTTTCGGGGCTCAGTCCCGCCATTCTTATCCTCCCCTGAGTCGGTTTGCCATGGCCGCAGGGCTGGGCTCGCTCCAGGTTTATTCCAGAAAATCCTCCAGGGCCGCTTTGCGGGTGGGGTGTTTCAGGCGCTTCAGCGCTTTCTTCTCGATCTGGCGGATGCGCTCCCGGGAGACCTTGAAGGCCTTGCCGATTTCCTCCAGGGTGTGCTCCACTTCCTCACCCACGCCGAAGCGCATCTTCATGATCTTCTCTTCCCGCTGGGTCAGAGTGGTGAGGATGGTGCCCGTCTTTTCGGTGAGCTGGGACTCCAGGATGGCCTCGTAGGGAGAGGCCGCCTTGTCGTTCCGGATGAAGTCCCCCAACCGGTCCCCTTCGTCTCCCACCGGGGTTTCCAAGGAGATCAGCTCATCGGAGAGATTGGTGACCATGAGGATCTTGTCCTCGGGCACGCCGGACCGGGCCGCGATCTCTTTCAAGTTCGGCTCCCGGCCCAATTCCTTCAACAGGTCGTAAAAAGCCCGGTAGCAGCGGTTCCGGATCTCCTGCAAGTGCACCGGAATCCGGATGGTCCGGGTCTTGTCGTAGATGGCCCGGGTGATGGTCTGCCGAATCCACCAGGACGCGAAGGTGCTCAGGCGGTAGCCGGTGGTGTAGTCATACCGGGTCACGGCCTTCATCAGCCCCAGGTTGCCTTCCTGGATCAGGTCGGAAAAGCTCAGGCCCCGGTGCAGGTACTTTTTGGCGATGCTCACCACCAGGCGCAGGTTCGCCTTGATCATCTGGTCCCGGGCCTGGGTCACTTCGGACTCCATGGCCTCGATGTGCCGGGCCAACTCCTTGATATCCTTGGCCTCCGGATAGTGCCGCTCCAGCCAATGCAGCTTCTTATGGATATCCTTAAAAAGCTTCTCCTTGGCCTGGGCGCTCTTTTCCGGGGTTTGGAACCAATCCTGGATCTTCTTCTGGAGGTAACGAATCTCCTCCAGGTCGGACTCCAACCGGGATACCAGTTTAAAGATGGTCTCCTGCCCCTCCTTAATGATGCG
>DYJG01000683.1 GCA_020723225.1 Desulfobacca acetoxidans
AAAAAATTCCCGCCCCAATGCAAGGTCGGGTTCGGGGGCAATTAGGGTAATCCATGGGCCGGGGCTCAATGCGCCGGGTGCTCCTCGGCGCCGGGATTACGGCCGGTCTGGCTCTTGCGGTCATAGTCGCCTTTTTCTTCCGGCCCCAAGGGTCGGAGACGCCCCAACCGCGGCCTGAGGCCGCGGCTGCTCCGTCTCCCCGGGAGCAGGGCTACGCCGGCACCGGCAGTTGCCGGGAGTGCCACGAGAAGTTTTATCAGCTCTGGGCCCCGTCCCACCATGGCCTGGCCATGCAGGCCGTCACCCCGAAGTTTCTTGAAACCAAGCTGGAAACGCAAAAAGCCCCTATCACCATCAAAGAGAGCCGCTACCAGGCCGTCTTCCGGGCCGGCAAGGGTTTGGTGGTGGAACAAGGGCCCGGAGGGGAGCAATCCTACCCCATGTTCCAGGCCCTGGGCGGCAAAAACGTCTATTATTTCCTGACGCCCATGGAAAAGGGCCGCCTCCAGGTGCTGCCCCTGGCCTACGACGTGCGCCGCCGGGAGTGGTTCGACACCCCGGGGAGCATGACGCGTCATGTCGGCGGCGGGGCCGCCGCCACCGAGCCCATTTCCTGGCGGGACCCGCTGCTGACCTTCAACACCGCCTGTTACTCCTGCCATGTCAGCCAGCTGGCCACCAACTACGACTTGGCCACCGACACCTACCACACCGTCTGGGCTGAGCCGGGCATCAATTGCGAGACCTGCCACGGCCCGGCCGCGGAGCACGTCCGGGTCTGCCGGGAGGCCCCCAAGGGGACTGCGCCCCCGGATCTCAAAATCATCCGGGGCGGCCGCGACTTTACGAATGCCCAGAACAACGCGGTCTGCGCGCCCTGCCATGCCAAGATGATGCCCCTCACCGCCTCTTTTCAACCCGGAGAACGCTTCTTCGATCACTTTGACCTGGTGGCCCTGGAAGACCGGGATTTTTACGCCGACGGCAGGGACCTGGGGGAGAATTTTACGGAGACCCTCTGGCGTTTGAGCCCCTGCGTCAAAAGCGGCCGGCTCTCCTGCCTCCACTGCCATACCAGCAGCGGCCGCTACCGCTTTAAAGACGAGGATAAGGGCAATCACGCCTGCCTGCCCTGCCACCAAAAGCGGGTGGAGAACACGGCCGCGCATATCCATCACCCCCCGGATAAGCCGGGAACGCCGCAGCAGTGCATCGCCTGTCATATGCCCATGACCGAATTCGCACGCATGCGCCGCACCGACCACTCGATGCTGCCGCCGACCCCTGCGGCCACCCTCAGGTTCAAGTCCCCCAACGCCTGCAACCTCTGCCATCGGGACCGGGACGCAGCCTGGGCCGACAAGCAGGTGAGGAAATGGCATCAGCGGGATTACCAGGCGCCGGTTCTTTACCGGGCCTCCCTGGTGGACGCGGCCCGCAGGCAGGATTGGACCGGGTTGGCGGAAATACTCAAGTATATCAACAACCCGGAGGGGGACGAGAGTTATGCCGCGTCCCTCATCTGCCTCCTGGCCTCGTGCCCCGACCCCCGGAAATGGCCGGC
>DYJG01000031.1:0-353 GCA_020723225.1 Desulfobacca acetoxidans
ATTTATTCCCACATTAATATGGTATTACCCCTTTTCCCTCAGGCGCCGCCATTTGGCGTCCCGCCCCTTGCCCAGAATCTCCAATCTGCCTTGATCCCGCCAGCGGTTCATGACCAGGCGGATGGTGTCGCGGCTGACATTGGGGCAGAGCCGCTCCACGTCGGCAATGCCGAAGGTTCCCACCAGATTTTGGAGGGCATATTCCACCAGTTCGGTCTTGGAGCCCCGGGGCGGTTGCTGACGAGCCGCCCGCTCCTCAAGTTCCCGATAAGCCATTCGCCAGGTGGACAGGAGGTAGTTGAACCAGGGCAGGATATCATGCCGGCTCTCTCATTGGTGGGTGCCAGAAGGTC
>DYJG01000031.1:363-11910 GCA_020723225.1 Desulfobacca acetoxidans
TAACTTCTTTAAAAAAGCAATCAGTTACGGATATGACCCGCAGATCGAAATTGGTGTTATGAAGGCCCCCCACCCAAACCGTTTTTTATCAACCTTGTCTAATCTGAGAGTGGAAGCGCGTATGGACGTATTTGGCGCGCAAAAGCCGGTTTATTGCCCCTCCCTAATCCAAAGTTCCCACCCGATTCATTAAAGAAGTGCATTGAAATTTATAGATGTTCATGGCTTTGGAATTGAAACTCAATGGCCCAGGATTAACTTCAAGTTCGTTGGCCATATACTCCATGAGAAGGGCTAAACCGCCAATATTGGTTGGCCATCCACCCCACAAATTCCAAGACCGGAAAGTTACATAAAAACAAAGGTAAAACTCTCCGTCCGAATCCTTCACTATTTTGGTGTCGATAAGACGCAAACATGGGCTTGTTCCACGTTCAGTTTCATCTTCAAACGGTTTATCATAGGCCAGGTTTGATTCTGGATAGCCCAGCTGAATGAGGCAATGATTGTTGTGAAATCCCTTGGTCTTATAGTGGTCAATGCACCATTGAATTTGATTAGGTACATTCACAATGACATCATCCAATGAATACCAAGAAGGCCGGTCTGGAATTAGAAAATCCAACTTGGGCAGAGCATAACGGCCTCCGGTAATAAAGGTTGAATAACGATAATGCTCAGTTGGGGGCAGGTTTGAGTCCATCAAATATTCCACAAAATACCTCTCTATGTACTCATCCGTAGTGGGGGCATCAACCCCGCCAGGGACAGTTACCGCCAGAGGCTTACGAATTCCAGACTCATTATACTGCAGAGGCTCAAAAATTGTGCCGCTCACCCTATCAAGTTCAAGCATTTCCTCACCTGCAAAAGAGCCTTCGTCTTTCTTATAGGAACGTCCATAAATTAAAACTTGCTTGAGAAGTTGAAACCAAACTTCGTCTATAGTTTTTCCACAAACATCAACCGGTTGAAAATTAATCATGGCTTTTTTCCTCCCGCCTCGTCTGCGGCATGATAGCACGAATAGAACCCTCCGGTTAAAAAATATTCGAGAATTGCGACTTGCCATCCGGAAACTTGTCCGTGCCAGGGTGAATATTGCAGGTTTGGATTGGTTAGTGAAAGTTTTTGGAACCGTGATAAGTCTCTCAGCCTAGCAGATACTTGCATCTTACAAAACTTTTAAGTTCCTTCTGAGGGCTCGACTATAAAACTAAAGCCATGCTTTTGAAACCCAAGAGATTCATAGAACCTGTGGGCGACCTCCCGTTTGAGGTTGGTGGAAAGGCTCAGTTTGTAGCATCCTTTTTCCCGGCAGCGTTTCATGGCGAACCGCATCATTTCGGCGCCGATCCCCTGTCGCTGCAAGTCCGGATGCACCGCGACATTATCGACGACTCCCATAGGTGCGCTGCCGTGGGCCAGATTATCCATAATTAGCAAGACGAAGGTCCCCACAATGCGGTTCTCCAGGATGGCCACATAAAGGCGATAATCAGGGTATTGCTGCATCCGCCGTAAAATTCCTTCAGCTTCCTCCAGTCGAACTTGTTCACTACCGAGTTCCCGGTATAGCTCCAAGACCACGGCCAAATCTTGGGCCTGAGCTTCCCGAATGGTCAGGCTCATGGCAAGACTCCTTAAGTAATCTTAATCTGGTCCGAAGAAAAATTCACCCGATCTGGCCGCCGGCTGCGGCCTCTCCCTCCCCCGGCAATTTTTCCGCAAGATTACCCCATTTTCCGCAAGATCGCCATAGACAGAAATTTTCACCTTCTGCTATGGGATAAATGAACTCATGTGAACTGTCGAGCCGCGGCAGAGGTATTTAAAAACCAGAAGCGAGGAGAAGCCGGCCCATGAAAAAGAGCGTCTTCTTGATGACCCTGGTGATTATGTTGGCTTTCATCGGCACTAACCTCCCTATTCCTGCTCTGGCGCAGCAGCAAGACGTGGAAAAGAAGTTCATGCAGTTGCACCAGAAGGAATTGGAAGCCTTCATGACCAAATGTTCCGGGTGCCACAGTCTGCAGCGGGTCTTTGCCAAGAAAAGGACTCCGCAGGAATGGAACCAGATCATGAAACAGATGACCGGCAAACCCCACGCCATGATCAGTGAGCAAGAGGCCCAGTTGATCCGCAAGTGGATTGATCTGATGGAAGGGGCGATTCCCGTAGGGCCTTAACACCTGTAAGGGCAACCTGGAGGAGAGTAATGGACACCCTGAAACGACTGGAAGAAGCGGTGGTGCGCGGGAACATGGATGAGGTTAAGGATCTGACCCAAGCTGCCCTGGATGCCAATTTGGCCCCCCTGGACATCCTGGATCAAGGGATGATCAAGGGGTTGGAAGTGGTGGGCCAGAGGTTTGAGTGCCAGCAGATTTTTATTCCGGAAATGCTGCTGTCGGCCATGGCCATGAAAGAAGGCCTGTCGTTGTTGAAGCCCCAGCTGGAAAAAGGGGATGCCCCGCAATTGGGCAAGGTGGTCATCGGCACCGTGGAGGGCGATGTTCATGATATCGGTAAAAACATTGTCTCCATGATGCTGACCGGAGCGGGATTCCAGGTGGTGGACCTGGGGTTTGACGTGCCGGCGCAGAAATTTCTGGACACGGTGAAACAGGAGAACGCGGACATTCTGGCCCTCTCCTGCCTCTTCACCCCCACCCGGCTGGCCATGAAGGACGTCATCCAGGCCCTCCAGGAGGCCAACCTGCGGGATAAGATCAAGGTCCTCATAGGCGGCGCGCCCATTGACCAAAAATTTTGCGATTTGATCGGCGCGGACGGCTATGCGCCGGATGCCCCCGGAGGGGTGCAGAAAGCCAGGGCCTGGCTGGGCAAATGACCTGCTGCGAACGTGGGAGGAAAGATGAAAGAAGAGCAGATTTTCCAGGATCGCCGGGCCCGGATCAATGAACTCAGGGCCAAGACCGAAAGAATGAGCCATCGGCAGCGGGCCATGATGGCGGTCAAGCATCAGGAGCCCGACCGGGTTCCCATCGATAACTGGATGGTTCCCGAGATCCAAAAGAGAGCCATGGAATATTACGGCTGTGACACGTATGAAGAACTCCAGCGTTTTCTGGGGGTCGATTTCCGCAACAATTACGGCCCCAGCTACGTAGGACTATCTTTTAAGAAATTTCCCGACGGCACGGTGGAAGACCTCTGGGGGGTCCGGAGGAAAGTGGTCACTTACGGCAAGGGCACGGCCCATGAAGGGACCTATTCCGAGGTGGCCGAGTCTCCCCTGGCGAATATGAAAACCGTTGAAGAAATCACTGCTTATCCCCGTTGGGCCAGCCCAGATTGGTGGGATTATGCCAAGGTGAAGGAGGATTGCGCCCAGTATCACCCGGAGTTTTGCGTCATCAACGTGGGCGACAGATTGGACCGCACCGCCCAGCTAAAGCCCATGATGTACCTCCGGGGCATCCAGCAGGCTTTTGTGGATTTGGCGCTCTCCCCCAAGATCGTGGAAGTCATCCGGGATCGCATTGTCGCTTATTTTACCGAATATAACCACCGGGTCTTTAAGGCCGCGGACGGCGAAATCGACATCTTCATGATGGGCGACGACATGGGCGGCCAGACCGGTCCTTTGATCAGCCTGGAGATGTGGCGGCGTTATTTCAAAAAGGGGTTCAAGGCCTTTATCGATATCGCCCACGAGTACGGCATCCCGGTGATGTACCACACCTGCGGCGACGTGAAGGCCCTGATTCCGGATTTTATCGAATGCGGCCTGGACATTCTCCAATCCCTGCAGCCCCGGGCCACCAACATGGACATCAAACAGTTGAAGCATGAGTTCGGCAAGGACCTTTGTTTTCAGGGCGGCATGGATATCCAGCATACCCTGCCCCTGGGCAAGCCCGAGGATGTTCGGGAGATGGTCAAGTATGCCATGGACGCGGCCAAGGCCGGCGGCGGTTATATCGTCTGCACGGCCCACAATATCCAGGTGGATACCCCCATTGAGAACGTGACGGCCCTGTTCGAGGCCTACCATGAGTTCGGGGCTTATTGAAAAGGTGGCGTGTGCTGATCATCGGTGAAAATATCAACAGTTCCATTAAAGAGGTGGAGGCGGCCATCCTCCAACGCAACGCCGCCTACATTAAGGACCTGGCGCGGCGCCAGAAGGACGCGGGCGCCCACTACCTGGAGGTTAATTCCGGGCTCCGCCTCTATCCCCAGGAAGAAGCCGAGGATTTGGAATGGCTGGTTCCTTTGATCCAGGAGGAAACCGGGCTGCCCGTCTGCATCGACTCCGCCCATGCCCTGGTGCACCGGGCCGCGTTGCGGCAGCACCGGGGACGGGCCATCCTCAATTCCATCAACGGCGACCCGGAGCCTTGGGAAGAGGTCCTGAACCTGGCCAAGGAGCACGGCTGCGGGGTTATCGCCCTGCTTTCGGACCGCCAGGGGATTCCGGCCAATGCGGCCGGCCGGCTCAAGATCGCCGAAAAGATCGTCCAGGGAATTTCCCGCTACGGCCTGGCCCCGGAAATCCTTTACCTGGACCCGCTGGTGGTGCCCGTCTCGGTTAATACCGGCAACGGGCCGCTGGTCCTGGAAACCCTCCGTGAACTGAAGCGGTATTTTCCTGAGGTAAAAACCGTTTCGGCTTTAAGCAATGTCTCTTTCGGACTGCCGCGGCGCCGGCTGCTCAATCAAGCTTTTATCGTCATGGCCCTGGAAGCCGGCCTGGACGCGGCCATCATCAACCCGTTGGACCAAAGACTGATGGCCTTGGTGACAGCCGCCCAGGCCCTTCTGAACCGGGATGCCTTTTGTATGAATTATATCCAGGCCTTCCGGCAGGGCCGGTTAGGGTAGGGGAAAATCCCGGGTCGGGATTTTTAAGAAAGGAGGGTGGTTAAACAGGTTAGGAGGTTTAGCCCCAAGTCCCTGAAAAATATCCTGAAAATTTAGAAAGTAGGAGGTGGCCCCAATGACCCAGGAACCGATAAAAATGAACGCCGAAGAAGAAGCGCATTGGGCGGAGTGGGATCAGGGATACGCTTACTGGCGGAATAGAATTTTTATTATTTTATGGATTACTTACGGAGCCTTCTATCTCTGCCGGGTCAATTACTCCGTGGCCCTGCCCGGGATGATGAAGGAGTTCGGCTGGACCAAGGCCCAACTGGGGGCCGTCGGCACCGCCCTGTTCTGGTCTTATGCCCTGGGACAATTCATCCACGGCCAATTTTCAGAACGCTTTTCTTCCCGGGTTTACATCTTCGGGGTCATCATGCTCTCAGCTTTGATGAACCTGCTCATGGGCCCTGCCGCCGGTTTGGGGCTTTTGGCCTTGGGCCTGGTTTGGGCTTTAAACGGTTTCTTCCAGGCCGGGGGCTGGTCCAACTGCATCAAGACCCTGGCCCAATGGTTCCCCCCCCGGGCCCGGGGCAAGCGCATGGGGATTTACGGCGCCTGTTATCAGTTCGGTAATGTGGTTTCCTGGCTGTTGGCCGGTTATTTGATAGCCAATCATGGCTGGCGCTGGGCTTTTGTGGTGCCCGCCCTGATTTTCGCGGCCCTCGGCTTCATCAACTTCCTCTGGGGCCGAAACCGGCCGGAAGAGGTGGGCTTGCCCCCGATTGAGATGTACGAACAGCACGGCGAATTCGCAGGGATGACCCTGGAGCAGATCAAGGCCACCATCAAACCCAAGAGCGAGAAGGAGGAACACGCCGGCTTCGCCTTCACCCTCAAACAGACCGTGGCCAATCCCCGGGTTTGGGCGGTGTCCTGGGCCTTTTTCTGCGTGGACATCATCCGTTACGGCTTTCTCCTCTGGGCGCCCACTTATCTCTTCGAGGTGCAGAAGGCGGGCATCGCCAAGGCGGCCTATACCGCAGTGGCAGTGCCGTTCTTCGGGATTGCCGGCGCGGTTTGCGCGGGTTGGGCCAGTGACAAGTTTTTCGACCACCGCCGGGCCCCGGTCTCCTGCATTCTCATGGGCGTCCTGGGATTTCTGGCGATTTTCTTCTATTACGGCATCGCCCCGGGGAATTGGATACTGAGTTTCCTGATCCTGGGATGCATCGGTTTCTGCGTCCTGGGGACCCAGGTAATTCTGATCGGGGCTGTGCCCATGGACTTCGGCACCCGCAAGGCCGCGGGCGCGGCCGCGGGCTTCATCGACTTCTTCGGCTACATCGGCGCGGGCCTGGCCGGAGTTTTCAGCGGTTGGCTGACCGACAGGTTTGGCTGGGGGGCCGCGTTCTGGTTCTGGATCATTGCCTCATTTGTCTCGTCGGGAATCAGCGCTATGCTCTGGTCCTATAAGCCGCCCCCGGGGAAATATCTCTAGAGCGTGTTGACACTTGTCGCGCCATGAAGGGGGGGTTTGGCGCCCCCCTTTTCTATCTGCTAAATAATGCTGCTATTATATTTACCTTTGGGTACGGTATAATCCTGCCATGAAGTTGCTGATCCGGCCGTTCGGCAAGACGCTGGAGGTCCCCAGGAGCGCGGATTTGCGCGAGGCCCTGGCCGCGGCGGGCATTCAGCTCCGGAGCGATTGCGGCGGCATCGGCCGTTGCGGCCAGTGCCGGGTGCGCAGCCGCGGCGGTCTTTCGCCCCCCACCCCGGCGGAAGCGGAAAACCTTGGCATTGGTGAACTCCGGAAAGGGATCAGGCTCGCCTGCCAGGCCGAAATTCAGGATTCCTCAGAAATCTTCGTCCCTCCCACTTCCCTGGAAAGCCGGGTGAAGATACTAGTGGAGGGACTCCCCCAGACCCTCAGGCCGGACCCGGCGGTAAAAAAACAAATCCTGCCAACTCCCCCGCAGAGAGGCAGCCGCGACCTCGGTTGGGAAGCCCTCTGCGCCAGGGCCCTTGAACCTGCGCCCAGGCTGGGATCCCCCACCCTGACGCTGCTCCGGCGGCTGGCCGCAGACGGGGAGTTGGCCCAAGGACCGGTATCCCTCATATCCCGGGGGGAACAATATCTCGCAGTGGAAACAGAGCCGGGGGAAGCGCCGCTTCTGGGGATGGCCGTGGACCTGGGCACCACCACCATCGTGGGCTACCTTCTGGACCTGTCTTCAGGAAGGCTGCTCTCCCACGCCGCCCGCAAGAACCCCCAGGCCAAATACGGCGCGGATGTGGTATCCCGAATCGTCTTTGCGACCCAGGAGCCCCAAGGTCTGAGCTATCTCCAGGCCGCGGTCCTTGAGGCCCTGAATGACATTGTCCGGGAGGCCGGCGGGAAGGCCCGGGTTTCCCAGGAGAGGATTTTTGAAATCTGCGTGGTGGGCAATACCACCATGCACCATCTGCTGCTGGGGCTGCGGCCCCTGAGTCTCGCTCACTTCCCCTACACCCCGGTCATCCGGGAAGCCCTGGAATTGCCTGCCAGGGAATTGGGTCTGGCCCTGCACCCGGAAGCGCGGCTTTATCTCCTCCCCCTGATCGCCGGGTTTATGGGCAGCGATACCATCGGGGTGGTGCTGGCCACCCGCATGCACCGCCGGCGCTCCATTAATCTGGCCATCGATTTCGGCACCAACGGCGAGGTGGTCCTGGGCAACCGGGAACGCTTGTTGGCGGCCTCCTGCGCCGCGGGCCCCGCGTTTGAGGGGAGCCAGATCCGCTACGGCATGACCGGGGCCAGCGGCGCCATTGATGCGGTGGCCCTGGACCCCCGGGGACGGGTGCGTCTCCATACCATCGATGACTATCCTCCCTTGGGCATCTGCGGTTCGGGTCTGGTGGACGCAGTCTCCGAAATCAGAAGAACCGGGGCCATGGACCGCAGCGGCAGGCTCTTGTCCAGAAATGAAGCCGGCCGGGGAAACCTGGCCTCCCGCCTCACCAGGCTGGGGGGACAGACCGCGTTTTTACTCTATGGAGGGCAGAACCGGGACAGGGTGCGCAAGATTTATCTCACCCAAAAAGATGTGCGGGAACTCCAACTGGCCAAAAGCGCGCTCAGGGCCGGGATTAACATCCTGATGCGGGAATTGGGCGTCCGGGAAAGAGACATCGCCCAGGTTTTCCTGGCCGGGGCTTTCGGCAACTACATCAAGCCGGAGAGCGCCATGGGCATCGGTCTCCTGCCGGCCTTCCTCCGCCGTCAGATCAAGCCGGTGGGTAATGCCGCGGGCATGGGCGCCCAGAGGGCCCTGGTTTCCGTCAGGGCCCGGCGGGAAGCCGCGGATATCGCCCGCAGGGTGGAATACCTGGAGCTGGCCAAGCACCCAGATTTTCAGAAGGAATTCATTGACGGCATGGCTTTTCCCTAAAAGAGATGAGTTCGAATCCCGCAAATCCGCTGCGCCAGTTGGAATGCGCCATCGTCAAAGGCCACACGAAAAAGGCCATTACCATGGCCGAGAAATGCCTGGAAGCCGGATTATCTCCCCGGGTCATCATCGACCAGGGGGTCCTGAAGGCCATGGAGGAAGTGGGAAAAAAATGGAAGGTCTACGAGTATTTTATCCCCAACGTCCTGGTATCGGCCATGGCCACCAAATTGTGCCTCAATATCCTGCGCCCCCTGCTGAAAGTCCCCGGCAGCCGGTTTCTCGGGAAGGCGGTGGCGGGTACGGTGGAAGGGGATATCCACGACATCGGCAAGAATATCGTGGTCATGTTCATGGAGTCGGCCGGATTTGAAGTCGTCGACCTGGGGGTGGATGTGCCGGTGGGCTCCTTTATCAAGGCCGTCAAGAAGGAGAAAGCCAACCTGCTGCTGCTTTCCTGCCTGTACACCGTTAACATGAAGGCCATGGAGGACACGGTCATGGCCCTGGCGAAGGCCGGTCTGAAAGGAAAAGTAAATACCCTCATCGGCGGCGCGCCCATCACCCCGGGGTTCGCCACCAGCATCGGGGCCGATGGCTATGGCCGGGACGCCCTGGATGCGGTCAGGACGGCCAGGGAGCTGATCCATGCCAGGAAGTAGCTGCCGACCGGTTGGCCCCCGGGAACCGGGGAGGCTGCGGAAAGCCCTGCAGTTTCCTCCTCCGGCGGATAAGAATCTCTTTTCCCGGGTTATCGCCTCCTTTCAGGAAGCCGTGAGACTCAAGGTGCGGCTGATTCCCTTAAAAGAGAAGGGTTACTTCAATCCCGCCCAAAGACACTCCCATTGTTTCTGCAAAGTTATCCAGGGCAGCACCGCGGGCAAGAGACGTTGCCACCAGGAAATCAAACGGGCCACCAAGATGGCCGCCAAATTGGGAGAGCCCTATATTTTCCAATGCCATGCCAATGTGATCGAATTTACCGCAGCCATTGTTAACGACGGCCAGGGCGCCTATGCGCTGGCCTGCGGGCCTATCCTGCTCAGGCAGGCCGATCCCTCCTTTGAAAAGGATACTCTGGCCAAAGTTCAAGACCTGCCTCTGGAGGAATCCTGGCTGCTGCAATTCCTCAAGGAAATCCCGGTCATGTCGGAGCGCCGGGTCCAGGCCGCGGCCGATATCCTGTTCATGATGGCCAATTACTTTACCAAAAGCGACGCGGCGATGGAGAAACAGAAGCGGGAAATCGCCTCCCAGCAGGCGCAGTTGGCGGAAAAGCTGTTCCTGCAAAAAAAAGGCGGGAGTTCTCTCGGGAATTTCTCTCCTCCCAATTTCTTCCCTTGGGACGACTTTTCCCGGGAAAAAGAATTAGTGGAATTAATCAAACGCGGGAAGAAAAAGAGGGCTAAGGCCCTGCTGGACGATCTCCTGGGGGATTTGCTCTTCCGCAGCCATGAACATATCGGCATCCTGAAGGCCCGGATGTTGGAGATCATCGTCATCATGGCCCGGGCCGCGGTGGAGATGGGCGCCCATCTGGAAGAGATTCTGGGATTCAAATATCATTTCTTCCAGGATCTCTCCAGGGATGATTCCCAGGAAAACCTTTATTACTGCCTTCTTAAGGCCTTCGATCAACTTTTCGAGCGGATTTACCAGAACCGCAACATTCAACATACCCGGATTTTCATTAAGGCCAAGGAATACATCTGGTCGAATTACGGCCAGGATATTTCCCTGAAGAAGCTGGCCGAGGAGGTGGGTCTAAGTCCTTATTATCTGAGCCATCTCTTCCGGAAGGAAATGGAAACCACTTTTCTCAATTATCTGAAATCCGTGCGTCACTCCATTGCCAAAAAACTTCTGGAGCAAACCGCCGCCAGTATCATGGAGATCTGCCTGGAGGTGGGTTACCAGGACCCGAGCCACTTTTCCAAGATCTTCAGGGAAAGGGAAGGGGTGAACCCGGCGGAATACCGGAAAAAATTCAAAATGACTTAGCTCCAAACGGGGCTTCCTAACCGCCGTGGTCCCGGCTTGATCCTTTCACCCCAGGAGTACCTTCGCTTTTGGGCCTTGAGCCAATAGAGAAAATCTATGCCATCCGGTTAATTATAGTTAGCCTCCCGACTTAATAAATTTCTACACTCCACTTGCTGAGCCATATATCTTGCCGGGGACGAAAGTTATCATCGAGCCGGGGTCTTCACGGACACTCCACGGACACAATTTTCGGAGCAAATTCATAATTAAAAAAAATTGGGCCAGACTCGAAGCCTGACCCTATTTTTTTTAGCTGCTGACGAATTACAACTATTTAGTATGCCTAATATAATTTGGGGTGAGCGACGGGACTTGAACCCGCGACCACCAGGGCCACAACCTGGTGCTCTGCCGTCTGAGCTACGCCCACCACATGTTATTTCCTTACCATAAATAACCGGTGGGGGCAAGGGATGGGAAGGCGGACACTTAAAACCAGGGTTAAAAGGGGAAAAGGGAAAAGAGTGGGGAAGAGAGATCAATGACGCACCCCTTTTCGCCTTTTAACCTTTTCCCCTTTTCGCCCTCCGGCCTTATTTTTAGTACCTCCGCAAAACCTGCCGCCAAAGAGGTCTTCTCTTACCACCTCTTCTTTACATCCGCGGCCGGAGAATATATAAGAAGTTTAGGAAAAGGAGGGACTATGCAGGAAGCCCGATTTTATGAAAAAACCGGAGACCATAAGGTCCAATGCCACCTGTGCGCGCATGAGTGCAAGATCGATCCGGGCAAAAGAGGCCTCTGCCACGTGCGGGAGAACCGGGAAGGCACTCTCTATACTTTCTCCTATGGCCGGCTGGTGGCCCAGAACGTGGATCCCATCGAGAAAAAGCCCCTGTTCCACTTCCTGCCGGGGACCCGCTCCTTTTCCATCGCCACCACGGGCTGCAACTTCATGTGCCTGCACTGCCAGAACTACGACATCTCCCAGTACCCCCGGGTGCACGGAGGGCGGCTCATCGGCGAAGAACGCACCCCGGAGGAGGTGGTGGGGGACGCGCTGGCCACCCATTCGGCCAGCATCTCTTATACCTACACCGAACCCACCATTTTCCTGGAGTTCGCCCAGGACACGGCTCGCCTGGCCCGGGAGCACGGCCTGAGGAACGTCTTCGTCTCCAACGGCTTCATGACGCCCGAGTCGGCCGCGGCCTTAAGCGAGTGCATCGACGCCGACAACGTGGATTTAAAGAGCATGCGGGACGATTTCTACCGCAAGGTCTGCAAGGCCCGG
>DYJG01000032.1 GCA_020723225.1 Desulfobacca acetoxidans
ACCCTGGGGAATCCGGACCTGGAGCCCCCGGCTGAATTCAAGAAGGAACTGCTGGCCGCGGTCCAGGACCCCCGGCCCGGCCTGCACAGCTACATGGCCAACGCCGGGCTGGTTCCCACTCGCCAAGCCGTCGCCCGCCATTTGAGCAAAACCCACCATCTGGATTTTAAGACCGAAGACATCGTTCTCACCTGCGGCGCGGGGGGGGCCATCAATATCATTCTCAAGGCCCTGCTGGACCCCGGCGACGAAGTGGTGGTCCTGGCTCCCTTCTTTCCGGAGTACTTCTTCTATGCGGACAACCATGGGGGCGTGGCCCGAGTGGTGGAGACGGACGAACACTTTCAGTTGGATCTGAACCGTCTGGAGCAGGCCCTGGGTCCCCGGACCCGGGTGGTGATCATCAATTCTCCCAACAACCCCACGGGCCAGGTCTACGGGGCCGAGGCCCTGAAAGAACTGGGGGTCCTGCTCAGCCACCACGCCGGCCGGCGCGGTGCTCCCGTCTATCTGCTGGCGGATGAGCCGTACCGCCGCCTGGTTTACGACGGCCTGAGCCTGCCTTCCATCTTCGCGGCCTACCCCAACACCCTGCTGGCCACTTCCTTTTCCAAGGACCTCTCCATTCCCGGGGAGCGCCTGGGCTACGCGGCGGTGAGCCCCCGGGATCCGGACCGGGCGGAGCTGGCCGGAGGCATGGTCCTGGCCAATCGCATCCTGGGGTATGTCAACGCCCCGGCCCTGATGCAGCGGGTGGCGGCGAATCTCTTGGAGGTGTCGGTGGACGTGGGTTATTACGCCCGGCGCCGGGACCTGTTCTGCGAGGTCCTGGAGCAGGCGGGCTACGAGTTCGTCAAGCCCAGGGGCGCGTTTTACTTCTTCCCCCAGGCGCCGGGTGGGGATGATTTGGCCCTGGTGGCCCGGCTGAAGGAGGAAAACATCCTGGCGGTGCCGGGCCGGGGCTTCGGCCGCGCCGGGTATTTCCGCCTGGCCTTCTGCGTACCCGAGGAGGTGATCCGGCGCTCCGCCCCGGGTTTTGCCCGGGCCCGGGGATGAAAAAGCCGTTTTCGGTTTTCGGTTTTCGGTTTTCGGTGAAAAGATTGTTGGATCGGTTGCCTTTAAAACCGAACGGAATAAGACCACGGCCGCAGGCGTTCTGCTACTGATGGACGGATAAATTGGACGTTCGGGGACATGGATAACGCCTGAAAGATGAGGAGCAATGCCGAATTTATACAAATTTTAGCACTAAGCTACTGAAAATTGGCTATTTTTTTAATGAAAAATTAAGAGCTTGGTACTATTATGCACAAATTGTCCAAACGCCAGCCCCTCCCCAAACCGGTGGCGGTCCGTGAAGTCCTTAAGGGCCTGATGAAACCCCTGGACTGGAATAATTTGGGACAGCGCAGCCGCATCCGCCAGGTGTGGGAGGCGGTGGTACCCCCGGAGATGTTGCCGCACACCCGGCTGCTGGAGGTCCGCCGCCGGGAGCTCCTGGTGGAGGTGAGCGCCGGCGCCTGGGGCCAGGAGCTGCAATTCCTCGGCCCCAGAATTTTGGGGGAACTGGCCAAAGCCATAGGCCCTGGAATCATTAAAGATCTGCGTCTCCGGATCGGATCCGGAAAATAAGGAGTCAGGGGAAAAAGGGCGCCCCAACCCATCAGCTTCGGGAGCTGTTACGAATGTCGCCGTTAATCTTGTTGGTTGATGATGATCCGCTGATTCGCTCACTGGGAAAGGAACTTCTGGAACATCTGGGATATGAGGTGGAAGCGGCCGGGAACGGCCGGGAAGCGTTGGAATCTTATCGCCGCCTGGGAAAGGTTGACCTGGTGATACTTGACTATTACCTGCCCGATCGCGACGGATCCCAGGTTCTCCAAGACTTGCTGGCCTTGGATCCGGATGTGCGGGTTTTGGTGGCCTCCGGCTTTTTCCCCTCCCGGGAAGCGGACCTGACCAGGGAAATGGGGGCCGCCGGCCTTATCTGTAAGCCCTATCGCCTGGCGGAGTTGGAGGACCGAATCCGGGAGGTTCTGCAGGTGGAGCCGTTTTCTTAGCCAATTGCGTTTCTTGCCGTTCGAAGCAGAACAGGGCGGCGCTGGTCCGGGACAGGCAGGCCGCCTCCCGCCACTGGGGTCCCAGGAGTTCTCTGCTAAATTTCCGCATTTCTTCCAGGGAAGGAAAATGAGAGGCTATCAGCCAGAGCCGCTGCGGCTGCTTGCCGCGGTCGGCGGGCACCTCCAGTTTCGTTTCCACACAGGACTTACCCCAACAGATCCGCTCCCCGGGACTTTGAAAATAGTATTTAAAAGGCGCGACCGTAAAATGATAGACATAAATCCAATCCCGGGGCTGGAGCCGGTCTTTAAGGTGGTCCACCAGAGGTTCGATTTCTTCCCGGTTATGCGCGGGATCGAGGTTTTCTTCAATCAACCCCACAGGATTTATCACCAGCAGCAACAGACCGGTTAGAACCAGTGCCGGGACTCGTTGCCGTTTTTCCCAAAGCCAGCCTAGAATCGCCACCAAGCCCACAGCCGCCACCAGATAGAGCACAGGCGCGCTGAAGAGCATCAGGCGGTTGCCGTTGTAATGGCCCATAAAGGGGTAGCGGTGCAAAGCCGCGGCCGCCAGGGTTACGAGGAGCGGCCCCAGCCAGTAAACCAGGACCCGGCCGCCGCCCCGCCACAGAAGCGCCAGGATTCCCGCCGCCGCCAGGGGCAGGCCCCAATAGACGCCCGGATAATCAAAGAAGTAGTTGAAATAGCGGTGGAAGGCCGCGGCCAGCCACCACAGAAAGGCTCCCGTGCCGGAGAAGTCCGGGAAATCCTGGGCCCAATATGCCAGCAACTTCGGGTCCACCTGGCCCCGAAAGAATAGCAGAAAATATACGGCGAAAGATGCGGCCCAAACGCCTCCCAAAAGCGCCGCCCGGAACCGCCGCGGCGCAGGCAGGCCGAACCAAAGCGCGGCCAGGGCCACGGGGAGGGTAAAGACCAGGGCATGGGAGAAACCCAGGCCGAGAATGCCGGCCAAAACCAAGGCCGCCCATCCCCCTCCGCTTTCCCGCAGCCGCAGCCGCTCCACCAGGAAAAAGATGAGCACCGCGAAAAAGGCGTCCCCGCTGTACTGCTTCAACTCCTTGGCGAAGTAGACCGTGATGGGGGAGAAGGCCACCATGGCCAGGCCCAGGAGCGCAGCGGGCAGCGGCGTCAACCTCCGGGCCAGGGGCCAGAAAAGGAATAGCGTCCCCAAGCCGAAAAACAGCGAAAGGGAGCGCAGGACGGCTTCGCTGCCGCCGAAAGCCTTAGCCAGGGCCCAGACTGTGAGCAGATAGAGCGGCGGGGGGGATTCCCCCGCGGCCAGGGCCGCGGCGGGGGTGTCCTGGAGCGCGGCCAGGGCCACCCAGGCCTCGTCGGTCCAAAGGTCCCGGTCGCCCAGGCCGTAAACCCGGAACAAGACACCCAGCCCGAAGATAAGGACCAGAGTCAAACCGGCCCAGGAGGGCCGGAGAGTTATCTTAGACCACAAGCGGCGCAAGGTCGGGAAAACCGCCGATAAAAGGGATGAACATGCCAAGTTCTCTTGTATCATATGGTAAAATTTTAGACAAGGGAAAGAGATTAATTGTTATTCCCGGCGACAACTATTAATCTCTAAATCTATGAACGCTTCCACGGAAAAGGGCTTAACCTGCCTCTGGCCGCCGCCGGTTCGCCCCGGGGACGCGGTGGCGGTGGCCGCGCCGGCCAGTCCGGTCTCCCGGGAGGATTGGGATCGAGGGGTGGCCATTCTCAGGGATTGGGGCTTCAAGGTGGTGTGCGGTCCCGAGGTCTTTCAGACCCGGGCCTGGGGGGGAGAGGCCGACCGGCGGCTCGCCCGGAGGTTCCTGGAAATCTGGCGGCAGGCGGAGGTGAAGGCCATCATCGGCGCCCGGGGGGGCTACGGCTCTCTCAAGGTCCTGCCCCACCTGGACCTGGCGGCCCTGGAAGCAGAGCCCAAGCGCCTGGTGGGTTTCAGCGACCTCACCAACCTTCTCTGGCGCCTGCACCGGGGCCTGGGCCTGGTGACCTTTCACGGCCCCACCGTGTCGCATCTGCCGGTCCTCACCCCTGAGGCCCGGGAGAGTTTTTTCTACTGGCTGACAGCCCCGGGGCCGCAGACGGTCACCTTTCCGGGATTAACCGCATTGCTGCCGGGAACCGGGGAAGGCGTCCTGGCCGGAGGCAATCTCACCACCCTGTGCCATCTCCTGGGCACCCCATATGCTCCACGGTTCCGGGACTATATCCTCTTTCTGGAGGATCATAACGAAGCCCTGTACCGTCTAGACCGCCTGCTGCACCACCTGCTTCTGGCCGGCGCCCTGGACGGGGTCAAGGGCGTGGTTCTGGGCGCGTTCACCGGCTGCGGCGGCTCCCAAGAGGACCTTTGGGAAGTCCTGGCCGCGGCCCTAGCGCCTCTACAAGTTCCGGTGCTGGCGGGACTGCCCGTGGGCCACCAGCCTGACAACCATACCCTGCCCTTGGGGGTGTGGGCCCGGGTGGACAGCGGGGCGGGGAGTCTGACGCTGGCGCCTTGAGTTCTATAAAAAATCCGCTCTCAGGATTGACAAGGCTCATTTGCACCTTATTTTTTGCCTATATCCCAGTTGACTGCTTTTAAGGAGGAGTTATGGCGAAAAAAGTCTACACCTGTGCCACCTGCGGGGCCCTGGCGGATGAGCCCGGCCATCTCTGCAATCCTGCGGGCGAGCCCATGACCTGCGCTTATTGCGGAGACAAGGCTGCCCATGTCAAACATTACTGCAAAGGCAAACTGGAAGACATCAAGTATGTCTGCGAGCAGTGCGGCCGCCTCTCCACTTCGGCCGACCTGCTGTGCAAACCCACCAGCGTTCCCAGTTCCTAAAGACGGCGCCGATATCAATCCAAACTTGCAGGCAATCCGGCCTGCAACTAAAAGAAGCCAGGGTTTGATTCCTGGCTTCTTTTTTTGCCCGCACCCTACCTCGTCAGCCAGCCCCGGTGGCGGACGGTGACGCAGGCGTATGGGTAAATCCACTGGAGGAGAAAGAAGGCGTAGTAGCTGTAAATGATCCCGTAGATGAAGTCCAGGTCCCGCTCCAGCCAGATGTAGTACAGCAGATTGAGGAGCGAAGCCACGGCCACCGCGGTGAGGAATTTAAAGAGCATCAAAGGATAGGCGATGATGGAGGCCGCCAACACTCCCAGGAAGAGAAGGGTCAGGGGGTATTCCAGTTGGGAGAGGAAAAACTCGACGATGGGCATCAGCCGGTATTTCCGGCGGTAACGGGTAAAAAGGTAGCCGAGCTGCACGCATGATTCCCGGACGTTGCCCCGCTCCCAGCGCAGGTACATGCGGCAGACGCCCAGATAGGTCTCCGGCACCAGGGTGTAGACCACCGCGCTGCGCTGATAATAGGTGTAATACCCGCGCTTGAGGATAAAATTGGTCAAGGCCCGGTCTTCCGTGTGATAACAGGGCGCGCCCAGGAAGGTCTGCCGCCGCCAGGCCGAGAGAATCGGCGTCAGCGCTTCCCGCCGGTAGGCCGACAGCGAACCGGGGGTGCAAATTACGGTGCGGTACAGCGACTGGGAGGCCCGGAGATAATCCAGATTGACGAAGCGCACGGCCTGCATCTTGCCCATGAGGCTCTGGTTGCGGTTGAAGACCTTGACGTTGCCCGCCACCGCGCCCATCTGGGGGTCCGCCAGCAGCGGGGCCACCAGATGGCCCAGGGCATCCTTTTCCATGACGCTGTCGGAGTCCAGGGTCACCAGAATTTCCCCCCGGGCCTGGGTGAAGCCGGCGTACAGGGCCTCCTTTTTACCCCGATTGGCCGGGAAGCGGACGGTTTTGAGCAGTTGGGGGTATCGCTCCTTGGCCCGGGCGATATAGTCCCAGGTGTCGTCCGTGGAGCCGTCATCGATGCAGATTACTTCCAATTTCTCATGGGGATAAACCGCAGCGGCCACGGATTCCAGGGCCTGCTCCACCATGGCCCCTTCATTGTAGGCCGGGATGACCACGGTCACCGACGGGAGAATGCCCGCCGCCCGGGGATAAGGCCGGTAGCAGGCCCAGAGCGCGGTGCGCAGCAGCTGAAAGAGCAGCACCACCAAGGCGTAAGCCGCGCCCAGGGCCGGAAGGAACGCGCCGTAGGAGCGGCTGTTCAAGAGCTGCAGGTAGGCGTCCAGGGAGCCGAAATGGTACGCCCCGGCCAACAGCAGGACCAGGAGGGCGGGGACCAGCAGTTTGAGGCCCCAATCCAGCAGTTGCATTTTCGGGGAGGGAAGAGCGCCGGACCTTGCCGGGCGGCATTGCGGGGAGAGGCACGAATTAGCGATGTCCATGCTGCCGGGTTTATCCTCCAGCATCAATTATTGTCCATAATAACCTAAGGAGATTTCCAGCTCTTGTCAAACATCCGGCCTGCTGCGGAAACATTGATTGCTGTTGAGTCCTCTTGCAAGTTTCTTTTCTTCCCGCTTCCTTTGCGCTCTCTGCGTCTCTGCGGTTAATGCCGGAAAAGAAATTCACCGCAGAGACGCAGAGGGCGCAGAGATTCGCAGAGGGATGATTCTGAATTTTCAAGGCCTCTGTTGAGACTTTTCCCAAACATCCCGGCTCCCGAACAACTCCTCCAGTCTGGCCCGGGTGGCTGCGGCGTAGGCGTCAGTCAAATAATAATCCCACCCCCGGCTGCTAAACAGAGACCGCACCTGCCCCCGGTAATTCAAAGGGTCCATCATTACCCGGCAGGCATGGGGGGCCAGGAGTTCGTACAGCCGCTCCGGATTCATGGGCAGCATGGGCGCGATAAAGACCCAGGGCTTCAGGCCGGCCTGCCGCAACCTTTGCAGTGCGGCCACCCGGGCGCCGATGGGAGGCGCCTGGGGCTCCAGCGCCTGCCTGACCCGGTCGTCGTCCGTGGGGATGGATAAGCCGACGCTGACGTCGGGCAGGCCGGTAAGCAAGTCCAGGTCCCGGCACACCAGGGGCGACCTGGTGAGAAGGTCCACGCCCCAGCCGTACTCCCCCAGAATTTTTATACAACTCCGGGTCAGGCGGTATTTCAGTTCCGCGGGCTGGTAGGGATCGCAGACGCTGGAGAGCAAGGCCCGGCCCCGCTGCTTTTTCCTGGAGAGTTCGACCCGCAACACCTCGGCGATGTTAACCTTCGCCTCCACGAACTCCCCCCAGGGAGAGCGGGCATGATTGCGGGAGTACTTGCGCATGAACACCGCGTAGCAATAGCGGCAGCCGTGGCCGCACCCCAGGTAGGGGTTGACCACGTAAGCGACGCCGGGGATTTTGGATCTGACCAGCGCGCTGCGGGCGGTGATGGCGGTTATTATTCTTTTCAACTGGCAATCTGGCGTGGTATGATTAATTTTTAATGAACCGCAGAAAGTTATTGAAAAAACTTGCTCATGGCGATCTCCGCAATGTCGCTTTTGCGGATATGGTCAGCCTGGTATCGGGGTTCGGCTTCAAACTTAGCCGCACTCAGGGTAGCCATCATATCTTTTCTCGTCCGGATATTCCGGAATTGATAAATCTCCAGGAGGTTGGCGGAGAAGCAAAACCTTACCAGATTCGTCAGTTTCTTCGCCTCATTGAAAAGTATAACATTACTTTAGAGGACTAAAAATGAGCGACTATCATATTAACATCTTTTATAGCGAAGAAGACGGCGGTTATATTGCCGATATTCCCGACTTGGAATTTTGTTCTGCCTTTGGAGAATCCCCGGAAGGCGCCCTCCTGGAGGTGGAAAAAGCCAAAGAAGCTTGGCTGGAAGCCGCGCGTCGGGGAGGCAAACCTATCCCTCCACCCCGCTACCGTCCAGTGATCTACCAGGTTTCCCGGTAAGTGCATCTTAAGTTCCTGGAAATATTAGATTCATAACGAAGCTCCGCGCCGTTAGAATGATCAATAATACGGATGAACTGATTAGAATTATAATACTTTTATTTACAATAATAAAGATAGACGGTCTCTCAATCCTGCTTGAAAGCGGTCCCCTATTTACTGCATAATTCAGCTATCATTTCGTTAGCCGACAAATCATAGGAGCAGATTATTCGCCTTCCGCTCTTTCAAGATAATGAAAGGAGCGGTAGGGCGGGCGTCCCCGCCCGCCAACCTCTGGGGCGGCCAGAGACGGCCGCCCCACCGATTCGCGGTTTTTTAGGTTCTTGCGTCTTGCTTTGCGCCTTTGCGTCTTTGCATGAGACTTCTTTTCAGGTGACATCATATGCCCGCATCGCTCCAAACCGAACTCAGTCTGCCCGCGGATCTGCGGATGCTGCCGCTCATCCGGGATCATGTGCGCGGCCTGGCCAAGTTGGCCGGGCTCCCGGAAGAGCAAGGCGAATCCCTGGCCCTGGCGGTGGGGGAGGCCTGCGAAAACGCCATCGAACACGCGTTTGAAGATGAGGCCCCCGGCATGCTGAAGCTGGCGGGTGAGTTGACGCCCGCGGCCTTGACCCTGGCCATTCATGACCGGGGCCTGCCCTTCTACCAGACCCGGGAGCAGGAGACCGGGGAGACCGTCCCGGAGCCCTCGGATTCCGTGCGCCTCCCCTGCCGGGGATTAGCCTCCATCCAACACTGCGTCGACGAAGTGCGCTGGGTTTACCATGGGGTGGAGGGCAACGAACTGCGCCTCACCAAAGACTTGGCCGGAGTCTGCCGTCTGCCCTCGCCGGAACCGGAGATCTCAAGTCCCCGCGCAGAGAGGGTGCAGTCCGCCGCTCCCCAGGCATACGCCATCAGGCTGCTGCGCCCGGGAGACGGCATCCACGTGGCCCAGTTAATGTACCGGGTCTACGGCTACAGTTACAGCAACGAGGACTTCTATTATCCGGACCGCCTCGACCACGACCTGGCCACCGGCCGGCACGTAGGCGTGGTGGCCGAGGCCGGGGACGGTGAAATTGCGGGGCACGCGGGGGTGGAGCGGCCGGACCTGGGTCCCCTGGCGGAGCTGGGCCAACTGGCGGTGGCCCCGGCCCACCGGGGCCGGGGGTTGCGCCAGCTCATGGGTGACCGTCTTCAGGAAGAAATCATGCGTTTGGGGCTGGTGGGCCTGTTCGGCGAGGCGGTCACCATCCACACCATCAGCCAGGAGGGCAGCGACAGCCGGGGCCTCCGCCCCACCGCCATCAAGCTCCTGGACTGGCAGGCGCATTTTAAAACCATTCAGTGCGGGCGTCCGCCCTCCAGCCAGTGGGAAAGGGAGGCGGAGCCGGGGCTCCAGCGGGAAACCATGGTCTTTTACTTCAAGTACCTGGCGCCGCCGGACCGGAACGCCGTCTGCGCCCCTTCCCGGCACCGGGAGATGCTGGCGAAAATCTATGGAACCCTGGGAGTGGACCTGCACTTTCTGGAGTCCAGCGGCCCCACGGGTGCGGGGGAATTGCAGGTCCATTACGATCAGGCCACCGGCGTCGGCGTCATCCAGGTGAACCGCATCGGCATCGGCACCCTGCCGGAGATCTACCAGGCCCGCCGGGACCTCTGCGATATGGTGGGGGCCAAGGTGGTGGGCCTCCTGCTGCCCCTGGCCCAAGGGGGCACGCCCTATCTGTGCGAGGCCGCGGAAGCCGACGGCTTCTTTTTCTCCGGCGTCCTGCCGCACTTCGCGGCGGCGGGAGACTTCCTGCGCCTCCAGTACCTCAACGCCGGACTGGACCCGGAGCGAATCCACCTCTCTTCGACCTTTGCCAAGGAACTTTTAACCTATATTCTTCAGGAAAAGGAGCGGGTGGGACGATAATCCGGGAAATCACCGCCACGTTTCGAATGCGCAAGGGTCAGGTGGCCTTTTCATCCCAGAATTTGGGCGTTTCGCACCGGATAAGTTGACTCGATTTCAAGCCTGATTAAATTAGGGGTATCCGAATGTGCCCATAAGTATGGGTGAGAAAAATGTCTTGTGAAGGCGATTCAATAGTTTTCCAAGGAGGCAAGCAAACTATGGGAAGCAAAGCGGGGTGGCTGTTTTTGATGTTAATGGCCTTAATAATCGCCATCTTGTCGGCGGGTTGCGCCACAGGGCCTGCAGGCGGTCCGTCGGCAAGCAAATCCCAGGCTGACCTGCTAAAGGATGCAGGGTTTAAAATGCACACGCCCAGCTCACCTGACAAAGTGGCCTATGTCAAAACCTTGCCGGCCAAAAAGGTGGTGATGAACCAGCATCAGGACAAGGTCTTTTATTTGGTGTGCACCGACCCCGATTCCCAGCAATGCTTCCTGGGAGACAAGGCGGCTTATCAGCGCTATCAGCAGTTGGCTATCCAACAAAGCCTTGCCGAAGATCAACACAAGGTTTCGGAGGAACGTTGGGACCCCGAGGCCCTGCAAATGTGGACCGATGCCCATGGCGGCGGTTGAGGCTCTTATCTCCTGGTGCAGGAGAGCATGGGCTTCATTTGCGCCGGATGCTTTGGAAAAGGGCGGATATCTGCTTAAGAGAGCCGGTTTTTGAAAAATTTCCCTTCCTTCATAATGACGCTGATATGAGTCTCCGGGTCTTGCAGCAGGCCCAGGTCGTTGAGAGGGTTGCCGTCGACCACCAGTAAATCGGCGTAGGCTCCGGGGGCAACAACGCCGATCTGTCCCGCCCGGTTAAATAACTGCGCGCAGCGGATGGTGGCCGACTGAATGATCTCCGCGGGTTGCTGCACCTCCCGGCGCAGGCCGAATTCCAGGGATTGGTGGCGGTGCATGGGGCCGATGAGGTCGGTGCCGAACGCGATCTGCGCCCCTTGCCGGTGGGCCGCATCCAGGGCGGCCAGGGCCTGTTCGTGCAGCCCTTTAACCTTAACCAGTTGCTCCGGTGGAAATCCGGATTCCAGGCCCTCTTTCACCAACATCCCATAGGTCACCAGGGTGGGCACGAAAAAGGCCTGTTTTGCCACCAGCAGCTCCAGGGCTTCCCGGTCGATGAGATTGCCGTGTTCGATGGACCGGACCCCGGCCGCCAGGGCCCGCTTGATGGCCCGGGAGGTGTAGGCGTGGGCCATGACATAGGTTTCCGCGGCCTCGGCCTCTTCCACAACGGCCTTGATCTCTTCCAGGGAAAACTGGGTAAAGCCGATGGGATCATTGGGGGAAGCCACGCCCCCGGAGGCCATGATTTTTATCTGGGCCGCGCCTTTGCGGATTTCCTCCCGGGCGGCCCGGCGCACTTCGGTGACGCCGTCGCAGATGCGGCCCAGGGCGCCAACGGCGGGGAAGCAATGCGGGTGTTGATCTTCCCCCCGGCCCCGGGTATCGCCGTGCCCGCCCGTTTGCGACAGGGCCTGGCCGCTGTAGAGAAGGCGCGGACCGGGAAGCAGACCCTCCTCCACGGCCTGGGCCAGGCCCCAATCCGCGCCGCCCGCGTCCCGCACCGTGGTAAAACCCCGGCTCAACATCTCCCGCAAGATTTGAGCGGCCCGGGCCGTAATATAGGCGGGGGACATGCGCTCGATTTTGGCAAAATCCGCCTCCACCGCAGTGACGTGAACATGGGCGTCACAGAGTCCCGGCATCAGGGTGCGGCCGGCCAGATCGATGGTGATGGCCGTGCCCGCTTTGAGGGGCCGGTCGCTCACTTCCTTGATGTGCGAGCCTTCCACCAGCACGTGGTGATCCGGAAGCAGTTGTCCGTTAGTCGTATCGAGGAGGCTACAATTGGTAAAGACGATGGCTTGCATCCGCATGTCCCTGTCTTTATCGGGTTAAAGCCGATGATCCGGCTTCAGGGCTATCAACCGGCTGAGCTTTTTGCACAAATCTTTTCTCTGCGCCTCTGCGTCTCTGCGGTGAACAACAAGTAGAAT
>DYJG01000684.1 GCA_020723225.1 Desulfobacca acetoxidans
TGCTCCTGGCGGGGGTGGGGGCCTGGCTGAACCGCCCCGCCATCCTGGGCCTGGTGGGGGTGATGGGCGCCGGCATGCTGGGCTGGATGGGCCTGGCCCTGATGCGGGCCTCCAGGCACAGCCGCCTGGAGTTCGACCCCCAGGCCCAATCCGGCCTGCACCCCATCATGGCCGGGGTGCTTTTGAGCCTGGCCAATCCTTACTGGCTCCTCTGGTGGCTGACCATCGGCCTGGGCTACGTGATGTTCGCAGGGAAATACGGTCTCCCCGGGGTGGCCCTGTTCTATGTGGGCCATATCCTGGCGGACTTTGCCTGGTACAGCCTGGTCTCCGGCGCGGTGGCCCAGGGCCGGCGTTTTCTGTCGGACCGCGTCTACCAGGGCTTCCTGGCCTGCTGCGGCCTGTTCCTGGTGGGCTTCGGCGGCTACTTCGGCTTTCAGGGAGTGAAGTTTCTCCTGGGGTAAATGTAGGGGCGAACCTTGTGTTCGCCCTGGACGCCTGGGCGAACACAAGGTTCGCCCCTACGATAACCAATTATTATAATTAATAAATAAGTTGATACGCTAATCCGGAGGCTCAATGATACAAAAAGCCCTGGCAGTGGGGTTGCTGGAAGTTAATTGCTATATCCTGGGGGACGAAGAGACCAAGGAAGCGGTGGTCATCGATCCCGGGGGGGATGAGGACGAGATCCTGGAGGCCTTGAAATACCACGGCCTGAGTCTTAAAACCATCATCGACACCCACGGCCACTTCGACCACGTGGACGCCAACCAGCCCTTGAAGGACGCCACCGGCGCGCAGATCGCCATCCACGAGGCGGACGCGGCCATGCTCTCCCGACCGTCGGCTGAGGCCATGTTCTTCACCGGCAACCGTCTGCGCCTGTCCGGGGCGGATATTCTCCTGAAAGAAGGGGATGTCCTCAGCTTCGGCAACTACCGACTGAAAGTGCTGCACACCCCGGGCCACACCCCCGGCGGCATCAGCCTGGTGATGGAAGGCGCTCCCCTGGTGTACGTGGGGGACTTGCTCTTTCAAGGCTCCATCGGCCGCACCGACTTCCCCGGGGGCTCCTTCGACGACCTGATCACTGCGGTCAAGACCAAAATCTTCCCCCTGGGGGATAACTATACCGTGTACCCGGGCCACGGGCCGGTCACTACCGTGGGGCAGGAGAGGAAGTATAATCCGTTTTTTTAGGGGAAAAAGGTTAAGAGGTGAAAAGGTGAAAAGGGAAAAAGGGGGAGAGTAAAGGCGCGAAGGCTAACCCGTTTAACCTTTTCCCCTTTTTCCCTTTTAACCCCATCTTTTCAGATGAGGCCGAAACATGACTTTTACCGGCAAGCGCATCCTCTTAGGCGTCTCCGGCGGCATTGCCGCGTATAAGGCCGCGGAGCTGGCCCGGCGGTTGGTCTCGGGAGGCGCCAGGGTTAAGGTGGTGATGACCAAAGCGGCCCAGGAGTTCGTGACGCCCTTGACCTTCCAGGCCTTGACCGGCGAGAAGGCGGCTACCGCCATGTTCGGCCCCGGCAGCGAACCCCTGGAACAC
>DYJG01000685.1 GCA_020723225.1 Desulfobacca acetoxidans
CCAAGCACTTCACCATCCAAAAGATCGAGCCCAACCCCGCGCTGGAGCAGATCCGCATCTTTTTCAGCCAGCCGCTGCCCATGGGATTTGTGCGCCAGCATCTGCGCCTGCTGCCCCGGAGCAAGGTGGATTGGGGCCGCTCCGACATCACCGACCAAGGGGTTCTCACCCTCAAAGGCACGTTCGTCTATGGCGCCACCTATGGCCTCACTTTGCCCGAAGACCTGAAGGTCCAGAACCGGACCTACCTCCCCACGCTGACCAGGTTCCACATGCCCGACCGCCCGCCGAAAGTGGAGTACGTGGAGGCCAAAAGCGTCATCGAACTGGAGAGCCGCCAGCTCCTCCACGTGCGCACCCAAAACGTCCCCAATTTACTGGTGGAGGAATGGAAAGTGCCTCCCATCCTCCTGCCCCTGGCCCTGGCCGCGGAGCAGGACCCCGAGACTTGGGGCGAGCAGATGGAAGCCTTGAAACAAGCTGCGGCCCAGGCTGCGTCCCTGGTGCAGGGCCAAAAGGGGCTGGCGCCCTTCTGGGGCAAGCTGCAGGAGGAGAAACAGCTCTTTGCCGCGCCCGCGGAGAAGAATAAAGTCCAGCCGGTATCGCTGCCTCTCACCTTCCGCCAGGACCCCCAGCAGGGCGCACTGGCCCTTATCCGGGTGGTATCTCCCCAGGACCCGAAGATCGGCTCTCCGCCCCGGCTTTTTAAGATCACCGACCTGGGCCTGACTTATAAATTGGGGAGCGGCAGCCTGCTCCTGTGGGTCACATCGCTGAAGACCGGCGCGCCGGTGGCCGGGGCCCAGGTAGCCGCGGTCAGCCAGGACCTGGAGGTCTTCCCCCTGGGCGCCACGGATAAAGACGGCATCCTCATCTGGCGGGACCAGGAATTGGAGGGGGTGTCACTTAAGCAATTGGGGCAGTTCGGTCCGGTCAAAAGGCGGGTAGCCCGGGAAAACCTGAAATTTCTCCTGGTCGCGGGCAAAAACGACGTCTCCAGCATCGAACTCAAATCCCAGGGCGATTTGAAGCCCGCGGGCGTCTGGCAGGCCGCGGGCGAGGAGCGACCCCGCACCCTCACCGGCCAGGTCTTCACCGAGCGGGGGGTCTACCGCCCCGGGGAGAAGGTCTTCTACAAGGGATCGATTCGCGAGTATGCCGGGGGCAAAATCGCGCCCCCCGCGGGCACGCCCGTGACCTTTGAAGTGGCCAACCCCAAGCAGGAACAGGTCTTTAGCGCGGACTCCAAGTTGTCGGACTTCGGCACCGCCGCAGGGGAAATCCAGGTGGAGCCCCACTGGCCCCTGGGCACTTATACCCTGACCCTCCGGTTCGGCGGCAAGGCCCCCAAGAAGGAAGGGGAGCCGGGGGAAACCGAGCCGGAGCCCGGAGAGGATGACGACCTCCAGCCGGCCCGGGAAAAGAAGTACACCACGGAATGCACCTTCCAGGTCCAGGAATTCAAGCCTCCCAGGCACTTCGCGGAGGTCGCGTTTCAGCGGTTCACCAAAGCCGTCAAGGATAAAGACCAGAAGGACGTCTCCCGG
>DYJG01000686.1 GCA_020723225.1 Desulfobacca acetoxidans
ATTGCAGGGAATGTACCCCGTGGCGGTGGTTTTGGGAGCCGCCCTCCTGGCCGGGCAACATCTGCTCCTGGTCTTGCGGGGAGCCACACGGTTGCCTCCCGCTTTTTTTACCCTTAACGCCCTGGTGGGGGTGGGGTTGGGCCTGGCCACCTGGTTGAGCCTTATCTCCTAAAACTTGTTCTTTTTTCGGCCGAAGATGATTTTATCCTTGACAAAAAAAATGCTGAGCGCTTAAAATGGGGTTGCCTTGAAAAGGAGAAAGGATCGGTCTTGAAAATTCTGGAAAGGAGGGATGGGGGAAACTTAAAACAGGTGTAAATTCAAGGCCTAACCAACATTTCTTCAAAGATTAAGGGGGGATAATCTAATGAAAAAGAGTTATGCTGTTGCCGGAATCATGATTCTGGCAGCCGTCCTGTTGGTCCTGCCAGTGGGGGCCAAGGCGGAGATGTACGTGGAAGCCTACCTGGGCGCAAGCCTTCCTGACATGATGAACGACAAAACTGCTGTCGTTGCGCCCGGCGCTGGCCAGGTTGTGGCTGGTAATTTCCCCGGACATCCCCAGCCCGCGGTTCTCGGCGGCATCAAGATCGGCACCTGGTTTGTGAAAGAGGGGTTCCTGGGCTACAACTATCCCGAGTGGATGAAGTATCTCGGTTTTTACCTGGATTTCTGCTATCATCGCCTGGATCTCAAAAACCAGAATTTTAACACGGCTCTCAGCACCGGCGGAGCTTTTACCACCTTCCTGAACACCGATTTCAGGTCCGAAGGCACGGCGGCCACCTTGGCCTTCATGTTTGCCGCCCGCTATGGCTTCCTGAAGGACAGCGAAGTTCCCTTCGGCCGCTTGCAGCCTTACATCGGCGTAGGCCCGGCCATCATGTGGACCACCCAGACCCCGAAGGTCACCTTCCGGACCACCGGTCAAAACATCGACTTTGATTCCGAGGGTTCCACCAACATCGCCCTGGCCATTGACGCCGGCGTCCGTTACATGGCCCTCAAGAACGTTTCTCTCGACCTGTCTTTCAAATACCGCTATACCAACCCCAGCTACACCTATACCGGTGCGGTGGATGTGACGGGTGCTCCGGTCGGCTTCCGGTACGAACCGACTTTAAACCTGTTCAGCGTCCAGTTGGGTGCGGCGTACCACTTCTAAGTAAGAGCTTGCAGCTCATCCAAAGGCGGCCTCCGGGCCGCCTTTTTTTTGCCAGACTCGGTTAGACTGCTTTATCCACCAGGAGTTCTCCCGTACCATAAATTTCCCTCTTTTATCCGCCATAAACCAGGTAATCCTTGACAAATAAGACAATTGGAACCTAAATGGAGCCAATCAGTTAATAGTGCGAAGGCTGGCTGAAGAGATGATAAGAGTGGAGGATGGCGGCGCGGTGTTATCCGGCAAAAACAAGGCCGCAACCGCTTTTCCCAGGAAATTAGGGGGGGGAGTAATGAAAAAAAGAAGTAACTTTCTGGCCGGAATGATGCTCCTGGCAGCCGTCCTGTTGGTCCCGCCGGCGGGGGCCAGGGCGGAG
>DYJG01000033.1 GCA_020723225.1 Desulfobacca acetoxidans
CCCATTGGCGATCTGGAAAACTCCCCGGTTGCCGCCATACCTGGTCAGCTCCCAGGCAAAAGGGTCGGCCGCGGTGATGGTCTTCCCGGGATTTCCCGGCTCTGGTCTGGCGATGACGAACTCGTATTCGTAGACGCCGTCCGCCAGGTTCAGGGAGGTTATATCCACCTGGTACCAGCCGCCGCCGGCGTCGGTGAGGGGGGTTTGCGGCCAGGTTCCCGGGTCGAAGGAACCGCGGCGGGGCAGGGGGGAATACCGCAGCCATACCCCGGAAGCGTGATCCACCGGGATGCGCAGGATGTTCCGGTCCATAAAACCTCCTTTCCAAAAAAGCCGGTGCTGTGCCGGGCGTAACCGTTAGGGCGGGGTGGGGATGGGTGGCATAATCTAAGGAATTTCCTAATAAATACCAAGTATTAAGCGAACGGAGTTCTTTGCTTAAAATATAAGTCCTGGTTTCCTGATGTAAATCCTTGTTTCTGACTACTGAGAGAAAAAAAATAAATGAAAGACTATCGGAATGTTTTTTTGATTTTTTTCTCAATTTTCTTATAATTTATTAGGTAGCGTAGAAGTAATCATCAGTAATGGTTGATATGGATTATGCCTGAAATATGTCGATTTTATGGGATAATCATTTTTATGCATTTCAATGATCATGATCCTCCACATTTCCATGCAAAATACGAAAACCAAGAGATTATCATGGAAATTCCAATAGGAATGGTAAAAGGGTATATGTCAAAAAGGGCCCTTCGCATGATATTTGACTGGTTTGAGCTTCATCAAAAGGAACTCATGGAAAATTGGAATTTAGCAAGAGAGCATAAACCTCTGCAGAAGATCATGCCGTTGCCTTAGGAGGAAACAATGATTCTACACATAACCGGTATGACCTATCTTGAAGATTACCGCCTTCGTCTGGAGTTCAGTGACGGAAGCATAAAAGAGGTAGACCTGCGCAATGATTTGTGGGGCGAAGTATTTGAGCCGCTGAAGGATCTGGAATTGTTCAGGCAGGTCAAGCTGAATACTGACTTCGGCACCATTGAATGGCCAAACGGTGCCGACTTTGCTCCCGAGCATCTACATGCCATCGGCAAGGAAGTGAAGAAGATCGCTTAGACCAATTCCATCGGCAAACGTCTCACGTAGCCTTTTTCACCCACCCGCCCGCGCCTTCTGCAGCATGGCAATGGGCTTGGCCATTTCCTGGATATGCCGGTGCGTGTTCTCCAGGTCGCTGCCGGGAATGCCCAGCATCAGGTGGCAGGGGTTAAGCCCGGTCTTGATGCGGCAGCCCAAACCCAGGAAGGTGATGTTGGGAATTCCTTGCAGGAGGGGCATGGCCGTGATATCCGAGCAGCCCCCCAAGGCCCCCCCGGATTGGGGCAGTTCCATCCGCCCGCCTTTCTCGAAGTTCACCGCGTAGAGCAGCCACATCACCTGTTCGCTGTCGGCAGTGAAGACCACCACCTGGGGGGCTTCCATAAACGCGGACAAGGGCGCGATGAACGCGGCCCGGGTTATGCCCGGCTCCAGGTAGACGGCCTTGCGGATGGTGGCCGCGGAGGCCTCTTCGGTGGCGTATAAGCCCACTCCGTATTTTTCCAGGACCCCGTCGTCCAGGTATTCCTCCAGTTCCCGGCCCTTCTCGAATCCCAGGACCGCGGTGCCCAGCTTGCAGCCCATCTGGTCCTTCTGCAAGAGCAAGGTCCGGCCTTCCCCGGCCAACACCAGGGCCTGGCAGTAGCTCTTGAATTTCTCGTCGGCAAAAGGCACGCCGGGAGGCAGAGGGTCCGTCTCCTGATACAGAGTCACGCCCGCGGGTTCGAATTTGAGTGACAAAGCCGCGACCAGGTCCTGGGATAGGGTGCGATAATCGGCCATGGGAAGTCTCCATCATGTCAGGGTAATTTACTTAGGTTCAATACCATAAACCCATCCCCGGGGCAAACAGCAAACGCCATAGGGCTGGTGAACCCGGATATACTTGACTAAAGTTTTTGGACTGCGGCTTATTCCCTTGCCGGCAAAATCCTTAATTTAGGGCAAGGGTAGCCTTGCGGGAGCGGGTTTGGTATCTTAATAGTTAAGAATATCTAAAATTATTAAGCAATGACGGTCGAGAAGAAATTAATGTCTTCCCCTGAGCGGCTGATTCCCAATCCTTTTATACGCCTGGCCGCCTGGTCCGGGGTTCCGGTAATCGCCCTCGGATTGGTGGGGGTGATCGGCTGGCATGCCGATTTGCCCATTTTATCCAGCGTTTATTCAACCTGGATTCCCATGGCCCCGGGGACGGCTTTGTTTTTTATTTTTCTGGGAATGATCCTGCTTCTGAAAATCTATGGATTCCTTCAGGGGCGCGCCCTGATCCCGGCCGTTTTCGTGGTGGCCCTGGTGTCGCTCTTGGGGCTCTTCCCCCTGGCGGATTATCTGCTGGGCCACGGTATCGCCCTGGAGTCCAGGCTCTTTCCCCATACCAAAAAGATGGGGGTCTTTCTGACCAACCGCATGTCCCCCATTGCGGGTGTTCTGTTTTTTCTGGCCGGCGCGGCGCTGCAAATTCTTCTGATTTCGGTATGGGCCAAACGCTGGCGCAAGTTGAGCGAGTTATTGACGGCGGCGGTGGCGGCGGCGGGATTTGTCGGCACCCTGGGATATCTGTTGGGCTCGCCTCTACTTTATGGGGGCGATATCATTCCCCTGGCGTGCACCACCACGGTCAGCTTCCTGTTCCTGGGCTGCGCCTTGTTGGCCGCGGCCGGACCGGATAGTCTCCTGCTGGGGGCCTTGGTCGGCCCCTCGGTGCGGGCCAGGTTATTGCGGGCCTTTCTGCCCATCGTCACGGGCTTGGTGCTGCTCCAGGCCGTGATGGATTATCTGCTGCCCGATTTTTTCAAAAATTATCCGGGCCTGAGGGCCTCCCTTTTGGCCCTCGGCTTTTTGCTGATTACCAGTGTGGTGGTAACCCTGGTGGGGCGGGTCATCGGCCAGGACATTGACCGGTCCGAAAACGCGCTCTTCCAGGCCAAAGAGGAACTGGAACGGACCTTTGAAGCGATCCCTGATCTGATTGCCGTCCTGGACACCAAATTTCGCATCGTCAAGGTCAATAAAGCCATGAAAGACAGGCTGGGGCCGGGAGGGGACGGGGCCATCGGCCGGAAATGCTTTGAATGCGTACATGACACCAAATCGCCGCCGGAGTCTTGCCCCCACCAAAGACTCCTGGCAGACGGCCAAGCACACGTCCAGGAAGTGCGCGAAGAAAGCCTGGGCGGTGATTTTATCGTCACCGTTGCCCCCCTTCATGACAGTAAGGGGGAAGTTATCGGCAGCGTCCATGTGGCCCATGACATCACGGAACGCAAGAAGGCCGAGATAGAGCGGGACCGGCTCATCAGCGACCTCCAGGAGGCCCTGGCGCAAATCAAGACCCTCCGGGGTTTTATCCCCATCTGCGCCTACTGCAAAAAAATCAGGGATGACGAAGGCTATTGGCAGCAGATTGAACAATATATCCGGGACCACTCCGACGCCGAATTCAGCCATGGCATCTGTCCCGATTGTCTGGCAAAGATGCATCCTCCTGAGGTCCGAGAGAGAATACAACCTGCCGGCAGGGAACCCGGGGCCGGGTTGGTTAAGGGACAGGGGAAAATCCTGGTCCTGGATGATGAAGACAGTGTCAGAGAAGTGGTAAGCAGGATTCTCGAATTAACCGGCTATGAGGCGGTTGGGGCCAAGAACGGGGAGGAAGCCCTCGATTTATTTCATCAGGCCCAGGAAGCCGGCCGGCCTTTTGCCGCGGCAATCCTGGATTTGACGATTCCTGGAAATATGGGAGGCAAAAAAGTCCTGGAGCAACTGCTGGTGAGCAATCCGCACCTCAAGGCCATAGCTTCCACCGGCTATCCGGATGACCCGATCATAGCTGATTTTGGGCAATACGGGTTCAAGGCCGTAATCGCCAAACCTTTTAATATGTCGACCTTGAGTAAGATTCTGCATCAAGTGATGACTGAATAGGATGATCATGAAACCTGCACATTCTGCCCCGGATTCTAAAATCCCCCCCCTGCGCCTCCTGGCCTGGGAGACCACCCGGCGCTGCAACCTGGCCTGCCTCCATTGCCGGGCCGCAGCCGGGTCCGGGCCTTATCCCGGAGAACTGGCCACTGAGGAAGGGATCAAGCTTTTGGACGATCTGGCCGCCATGGGCCAGGTGGTGGTCATCCTCACCGGCGGCGAACCGCTGCTCCGGGATGATATCTACGATCTCGCAGCCCACGGCCACAAACTCGGCCACCGCATGGTCATGGCCGTGAACGGGACGCTGCTCACCCCGGAGATCGCCCGGCGCTTGCAGGAAGTAGGTATCCAGCGCTTGAGCATCTCCATCGACGGGGCCAGCGCGGCCAGCCACGACGCGCTCCGGGCCGTGCCCGGCGCGTACGAGGGCGCGCTCTCCGGCATTGCCGCCTGTAGGGAAGTGGGCCTCCCCTTCCAGATCAACACCACCGTCACCCGGGCCAACCGGGGGGAACTCCCGGCCATCCACGAACTGGCCATTAAACTCGGGGCCGCGGCCCATCACGTCTTTGTCCTGGTGCCCACCGGCCGGGGCGAGGAAATCCGGGACCAAATCGTCAGTCCCGAAGAATACGAGGAGACCCTGCGCTGGCTCCTGGCGCGCCAGAAAGAGGGCAAGCTGTTCATCAAGCCCACCTGCGCGCCCCAGTACTACCGCCTTTGGCGCCAGGACGCGGCGGCCCGGGGCGAAAAGATCGCGGCAGCCACCCACGGCATGGAGGCCATGACCAAGGGCTGCCTGGGGGGCCAGGGCTTCGCCTTTGTCTCCTACAAAGGCGAAGTGCAGCCCTGCGGCTACCTGGAGCTGGTGGCGGGCAATATCCGGGAGACGCCGTTTCCGGAAATCTGGGCCAATTCGGAGTTGTTTAAACAGTTGCGGGCAGTTGATGATTATCGAGGCAAATGTCACAGTTGCCAATACCGCAAGGTCTGCGGCGGCTGCCGGGCCCGGGCTTACGCCATGATCGGCGACGTCCTGGGGGAAGATCCCATCTGCCCGTATGAGGGCTGAGAAATCTTGAAGAATATAAGAATTGCATCCTCGACCAAACGAATAATAATTCGAAATGGTTTGGGAGCTTGCATTATTCTGGCAATTTTCCTCTATGTTCTCTATGGCTTGCCTCAGGGAGGAGTGTCGAGGAGCGAGGAGATCGAGATTTCGGCGCCGCAAGGAGTACTCAAATCACAGGGCTCACCACCTGCCGCAACAAGCAGAACATTAAAAATACTGTATTATGCGGTGCCACTGGCGGTCTTAGTCCTTGTGGCGGCAGCCATGTGCATCCTGATGATGATTCATCTGCGGGATATTCCCCGCTATGTGGACTTGGGTGAATCCGGAGTCACATTGGGAAGATGGCCTGGCGGGGAGGTCTTTATTCCCTACCGGGATATAAAGGAAGTATATGAACGGGGGGATATGGATTACGCGGACGCCGCCATCTGCTTCAAGACTGCGTCCAGGACTTTTTGTATCATTAAGTATCCGTTTCCGGAGACTTCGGAGCTATACCGGCAATTGCTGCTCAGAACCCGAAGAAGTCCTCTATGATTGAGAAAAGAAAGGTTTTTCGAACTAAGCCATGAAACCAACCCCGCCTCTCATTTGCCCGTATGAGGACTGAGGAAAATATTTTCTCGCAAAGGCGCAAAGGGCGCAAAGAAAGGCGCAAGAAATTCTACTATGACCACGGAAAACGGAAAACGGAAAACGAAAAACCCGATTTTAGACGACCTGGACAAAGCCATTTTGAACGAAATCCAGTCCCATTTTCCCATTGTTTCCCGGCCCTACGCCGAGATGGGCATGAAGATAGGGACCTCGGAGGAAGAGGTTATGCGCCGGGTGCAGGCCATGTGCGACGCGGGCGTCATCCGCCGCATCGGCGCCAATTTCACTTCCCGGAAACTGGGCTACACCAGCACCCTGTGCGCGGCCAGCGTGCCGGCGGAGCAGGTGGAGCAGTTCGCGGCCAAAGTGAACCGCTATCCCGGCGTGACCCACAATTACCTGCGCCGCCACCGTTTCAACGTCTGGTTCACCCTCATCGCCCCCTCCACCGCCAGGCTGGAGGAGATTCTGGGAGAGATCTCCAGGGAAACGGGCATCCAGGTTTTGAGCCTGCCGGCCTATGAGATGTTCAAAATCAAAGTGGATTTCCCGGTGTGAACAAAAAGATTAACCACAGAGGCACAGAGGACACAGAGGTTCACAGAGGAAAAGATTTATGCTTTGGCGCACAGCGCCAAAACATAAAAAATTTCTCTGTGTAACTCTGTGCTCTCTGTGTAACTCTGTGCTCTCTGTGTCTCTGTGGTGAGGTTTTTTTATGACAGACAATGAACCAACAAACGCTTTACGCCTGGAGCTGGCCCGGCACCTGGAGGCCCTGGCCCAACGGCTGCGCCAGGGAGAAACGGCCGAAGACATAGCCCTGGCTCCGGGGATCGAAGCCTATATTCATCTCAAAGAAAAGAAAGGGCGTCCCTGCGCCAAGGTCATCGTCAAATGGCTGCCTCCGGCCTACGCCGCCCCCGATTTCGTCCCCTGCAAGGATGAAGGGCTGCGGCAGCTGGCAAACTTCAAAGAGGTCAAGAAAAGGCTGGGAATCGCCTTCCGGGAGTTGGAGAAGGCCGCGGGCCGGGGAGAATTCCCCGGAGAGGGCCAACTTCGGGAATTTGTAGCCGCGTCCCGGGAATTTGCCCGCTTCGCCGACCCGGAATGGCAGGCGGAGATGCAAACTTTTTTGGAACACGCGGCTAACCTGGAATTGGCCTGGCAGCGCCGGCAACTGGAGATGCTGCAGCATGAGCTGCGGGACTTGCATAACCAAATGGTAACCTGCCATCGGGAGCATAAATAAAAGACTTAACCACAGAGACACAGAGGACACAGAGATTCACAGAGGAAAATTAAAATGCTTTGGCGCAGAGCGCCAAAGCATTTTTAAATTCTCTGTGTAACTCTGTGCTCTCTGTGCCTCTGTGGTTAATCTTTTAAAGGAACGCACAGCACCGGACACGGCAGCAGCCTGACCACCTTCTCCGCGGTGGAGCCGAAAAAGACCTCCTCCAGGGGGGCCCGGCCGCGCTGGCCGTAGCCTCCCAGAATCACCAGGTCCACCGCCAGGTCCCGGGCCAACACCGCGATCTGTTGGAAAGGGACTCCCACCGTCACCATGCTCTCAATCTGCATGGCTTCCGGGTCGCAATGTTTGATAAAGGCCTGCAACTGCTCCTGGGCCCGCTCCCGGAGCTCCGGCACCAGGGTTTCGGGTTCCACCTTGAGGTGTTCCGCCAAGACCCCCAACCGCTTGTCGTTGATGACGTGGAGCAGGATGATCTTGGCCCCGAAAGGCCGGCCCAGGTTTTTGGCGGTCTGAAACGCGGCGCAGGCGCAGTCGGAAAAATCGGTGGCCACCAGAATGGTTTGCAGGTCCATTTTCGATTCTCAAATAAGTTAAAGAAGTTAACCACAGAGACACAGAGGACACAGAGTTTCACAGAGATAATAATTATGGTTTGGCGCCTTGCGCCAAACCAAAAATCTTTTCCTCCGTGAATCTCTGTGCTCTCTGTGTCTCTGTGGTAAATCTTTTTATTTCGCCGCGGCTTTGATCTCCTTCAGGACCTCTTCCGCGCTTTCGAAGGTGCCGATGTGTACTATGAGTATCTTGCCGGATTTATCCAACAGCACGCTCACCGGATAGGGATGGAAGTTCAAGGCGTCGCCGAAGGTGCTCTTGGGATCCGCAATCTGGGGGAACTGGATCTTTTGGAACATCTTCCACATTTTTACGGCATTTTCATCATTTCCCTGGCCCATCGCCAGAAATTTTACCTTGGCTTTCAGGGCCGCGTCCTGCTGCACCAGATCGAACAACTTGTTTAGCACAGGAGCCTGTGCCAGACAATGCGGTCAGGTGGTGTTGAACTGCTCAATAAAGACATATGGCGCTTTGATGTCCTTCAGGGTGAATTCCTTAGCGCCGTCTAGGCCCAGGTACTTGGCGTCCTCATCGGACATGGGCTTGGGGAATTTTACATTGCCCACCGACTGTCCGACTTTGGGCTCCACGTCCGCGGCCAGGGAAACCGCGGCGTTAAAGAGCAACAGCGCCAAGCAGCAAACCAGGGCAAACCACCGGCTTTTCCGATTCATTGCGCCCCCCTTTCGTGGTTTTTCCAAAATGATAATTCATGCAACACCAAAGGGCAAGGGCAGAATAGTATTTTAGATTCGCAGAAGGCAATCGGTGGGCATGATGTTTGGTGAAAGTTTATGGGACGGCGTAAAGAGAACAATGACCTGCAAGAGGCCGCGCCAGTTTTGGTTGTTGCTCCACCCTATAATCATTTTCAGAATTATAAAAGTATGTTAAAGTCGAGAGCATTTTGTTTCGATAAGACTATTAATCCGCTAGAGAATGCCACAGCCCGCAAAGAGGCCCTCTGCTATGGACTGGTCCGTCAAAATCATCATCGTCGCCTCTATTTTGGTGCAACTCGCCGCGGCAGTTTTGGCGGTCCAACTGATTTTCCTCACCAAGAGGATCTTGGCCTGGACTTTCATCGCCGTGGCCATTCTGCTGATGGCGGTGAGACGTTGCCTTACTTTTTACGGGGGGATGCTCGATCCCTCCATCTCCACCGTGGACCTGGCCTCGGCCGTCACCACCCTGGGGATTTCCGTCTCTATGCTGGTAGGCGTGGCCTTGATCAGGCCCCTGTTTTTAGCCATTGATCGGGACAAACAGCAACTTGCTCAAAGCCGGGAGGAATTTCAATTATTAGTGGAGAATATGCCGGCCATAGTCTTTACGGGATATAAGGACGAAAGCGTCAGGTTCTACGATAATAAAATCTTGGATATCACCGGTTATCCTCGAGAGATGTTCGAGAAGAACAGAAAGAAATGGTCGGATATTATTGTCGACGTCGATTGGCAAAAAGCTAAAACGGCCTTCATCGAAGCCTTGGGAAGCGACCTGGCCTATGTCCGGGAATACCGGGTCATCCATAAAAACGGCCACTTTGTTTGGCTCCAGGAACGCAGCCGCATTATTTGCGACACCGAGAATAATATTCATCATATCAGCGGAGTTTTTTTCGATATCACGGAAAAAAGGCAAATTGAAGCCAAATTGCACGAGGCTATGGCCTCTCTCCAGAATACGGTCAACGATTTGGAAAAAAGCGAGAATGAATTCAAATTACTGATCGAAAATATCCCGGCCATTCCGTTTACGGGGTTCAGCGACGGGACCGTCAAGTTCTTTAACAACAAGGTCATGGAGATCACCGGTTATCCCCGGGAAATCTTTGAGACTAAGCGAAAGAAGTGGCCGGACATCGTCGTGGACGAAGACTGGCGGAAAGCCAAAAAGATTTTCATCGAGGCTTTAAAAACCGATATGGCTTACGCCCGTGAGTATAGGATAAAAAATAAGAACGGACACTATATCTGGCTCCAGGAACGCAGCCGTATCATCTGTGATGCTGCCGGCAACATTGACTATATCAGTGGAGTCTTTTTTGATATTACCGCGACCCGCGAGATTGAAGCGGCATTGCGTCATGCCATGAAAAACCTTGAAGATAAGGTTACCGAGATAAATAATCATAATCAACGAATATCTCTGTTGAACGAACTGGGAGAACTGCTCCAATCATGCCTGACCCTGCAAGAGGCCTACCAGAGCGTTGCCCAGGTGGTCCCCCGGTTGTTTCCCGGCCTGGCGGGCGCCCTGTTTATCGTCACCCCCAGGAAAAGCCTGTTTCTGCAGGCCGTGACCCGCTGGGGAGAGATTTCCGTTGCTGAGGACGTCTTTACCCTGGACGATTGCTGGGCCTTAAGGCGGGGCGGGGTCCATCTTGGGAAGAATTGTTCCTCCGGTTTGGTTTGCAAACATTTGCCGGCTTCAGCCACCGATTATCTATGCGTTCCCTTAATTGCCCAGGGAGAAATCATCGGTCTGATCTATCTACAAACCGTAAACGGCAGTTCCCTGGAGGCCCTCCAAGCCCAGGAAAACCCCTTGCTGGTCCAGAGCCAGCAGCTCGCCGTCACCGTGGCCAAGCAGATCTCCATGGCCCTGGCCAACCTGAACTTGCGGGAAAGCCTGCATATCCAGGCCATTATCGACCCGCTCACCGGCCTCTATAACCGGCGCTATATGGAAGATACCCTGGAGCGGGAAATCTACCGGGGCAAGAGAAGGGATGCCCCCATCGGCATCATTTTAATGGATCTCGATTATTTCAAACGGATTAACGACACCTACGGCCATGAAGCCGGAGATACGCTGCTGGCGGCCGTTGGCGGGTATATCAAGAAACATATCCGCCGGGAGGATGTGCCCTGCCGCTATGGAGGGGAGGAATTTCTCCTGATTCTGCCCGACGCCAACCTGGAAAACACTTATAACCGGGCGGAGGAGCTGCGCAACCTCATCAGCAAGTTTGACGTCAAGCACCTGGGGCTTTCCCTGGGTAAAATCACCGCGTCCTTCGGTGTGGCCGCCTGCCCCGACCACGGGGAAAATGTGGAGGATGTCATCCGGGCCGCGGACGCCGCCCTGTACCTGGCCAAATCGGGAGGACGGAACCTGACGGTCATGGCCAGCCAGGCCATGTTATCCCCCGGCCCACTGGAAGCGGACCTGACTTTTAGCAATTGAAAAAAAAGATTAACCACAGAGACACAGAGAGCACAGAGATTCACAGAGATAATTATTATGGTTTGGCGCAAAGCGCCAAACCATAATAAATTCCTCTGTGTAACTCTGTGTCCTCTGTGCCTCTGTGGTTAATCTTTTTCTTTACCCCCCGCCAAAAAAACGCTCCTCCCGCCAATCCACCGGCACCCGCACCAACGCGCCCTGGCGGTGCTGGTAAAGCAGGTAGCCCTTCTCCACTCCGAAGGTAAAGAGCCGCCGGGTCAGGAGCACGTCCTGGCGGCAGTAGGACTCCAGTTCCTCCCAGTTGCCTGCCGCGTAAAGCTCCAGGGCGAGCAAGCCGTCCCCGGTCTTGGCTTCCCCCAGGGTCTTTTCCGCCAGGTGGCCCAGGGAGAGGCGGTGGCCCAGACTTTGTTGGATTTCCTCCAGGATGTCCAAGGTGGGGAGCGCGGCCAGCTCCACTTTGGTGTAGGGTTGCAGCACCCGGTAGTCGAAGCGTTTGACGTTAAAGCCCACCACCAGGTCCAGTTCCTGGAGACGTGCGGCCAGGCGTTCCAGGTCCGCTTCCCGGTAAGCCTCCATCCGCTGGGGGTTGCTCTCCCCCAGGACCGCCAGGGAGACGCCCATGCGGTGGCATTGGCCCCAGCCGCCCACGTCCGCCGCGGAGCAGCAGGTCTCCAGGTCCAGAAATCCCACCTTCCGGGCGTTGATCCAGGTCTCCGGCTCGGGCTCGGGCTCCGGGGAGGGTAGGGGGGCGGTATAGGGCTCCTGGGGAGACTCAGCCGCGGTCACCGGCTCCATCCCCAGGAGCAGCGCCGCGGTGAGAACCGCGGCTTCCTTGTCCAGGGGCTTGTTCCCCGAGCCGCATTTGGGGGAATGGACGCACGACGGGCAGCCGTCTTCGCAGGGGCAGGCGTCGATGAGT
>DYJG01000034.1:0-339 GCA_020723225.1 Desulfobacca acetoxidans
ATTCGCAACATAAACAAGGGTCACTTAGATGATTTTTTGGTAAAGCTTCAGGTATCCCCCAAGAGCAAGAAAAACATATTAGGCATACTCCGGGCTATGTTTACCGATGGAATCGACCGGGAAGACCTAACCAAGGCCCCAAAATTCCCCAAGGTAGAAGTCGCCGACCCGGAGATAAAATGCTTAGGCCCGGAAGAACAAGACCTAATCTTAGCTCAGTTTAAGGACCCCATGCGCCATGCATTTTTTGCCTTTTTGGTACATATGGGGATTAGGCCGGGAGAAGCCCGCGGCCTTAAGTGGTCTGATATTGATTTCAATAATCAAACGGTCACTATC
>DYJG01000034.1:349-11669 GCA_020723225.1 Desulfobacca acetoxidans
TAAGGAAAAAGACTTTAGGCTATTGCCTTTGCCGGATGAAGCGGTTAATATCTTGCGGGGCCTGCCCCGCAGCATTGGCGGTTACGTATTCACTATGAAAGACGGTTCACCATTTAAAAAACAGCGGGTTTGCAAATGGTGGAGACAGGCGGCAACCGCAGCCGGGTTTGATATTCCTCTGTACCAGGCAACTAAACATAGTTTGGGATGCAGGGCCAGGTTAAACGGAGTACCCTTAGACGTGATTCAAGATTATTTTGGGCATAAATCCGCAGCCTCTACCCGGCGCTATGCCAAGGTGCAAATTGAAAGCCTAAAAGTGATGCATCGTCAGCCGACTGTCAGCAGTATTGATGAAAGACGTGAAAAAGGAAGTTTAAACAAGTAGTTAGTAGGTTAGGAATCAGGTTCGAGCCCTGTTCCGCCTACCAAACTTCCACCGTGGTGGTGCGCACGGAAACCCCTGCCCCCACGCACAGAGTTATGCATTTTTCACCCTGGCATCCAGCACGGCGCCGTTCTTATCGATTTCTATCAACCGGAAGTGAGGCGGATTTTGGGAATACCTGTCGCCGCCCACCGGGCCGATGGCCGGGGTCTGGAGGAGCAAAGGCCTCGGCTCCTCTAGGTAAGTCCGCATGGCTGCCGGGTCTCCCGTGTAATCTCCATAATAGACGCAGGGATTGTTCCCCTGATCGTCCCAGCGCAGGGAGCATTCCAGCTTCCAGTGGGCGTGCCCGGCCAGGACCAGGGAAATTTGCGGGAACCGGTCCCGGGGACGCCCCTCGGCGCGGCCGAGACATTGGTGCAGGAACTGGCTGAGGTAATGATTAATGCACCCATAACGGATATCGTAACTCCCGTGCTCCAAAGGGATTTCCTTTTGGCCGGCCAGCGCGGCATCCGCTTTACGGCGCTCTTGCGGCGAGAGATTGATAGGCGGAGTATGCAGCCCCACAAAGATCCGGGCCGGGCCGTCCCCTTCGCCTAGACTGATATGGCGCAGCAACTTCTCCAGCCAGGCGATTTGACTGTAGGCATAAAACTCGTTGGCGTCGAAAAAGCTCATGGAGTCGGGGGAACCGCCCAGGATATTGTCTTTGATGGAAATGGGCCCCAGCTTCTTGCGGCCGCCGTCCCAGAAGCGTTGGGCCCGGAGACAGTCGAATCCCGTATCCAGGATCAGGAAGTAGTTGGCGCCCACCCGAAAGGCATAATTGAAATAAGGGTTCAGGAGTAAAAAGTAGTCGCTCAATGCCTGCCAGCCGGCTTCCAGGGCCATGAGGTCCGGGGACCTCCAACGTACCAGGAATTTCACAAAGGTAATGACCCCGTTTATCAGGCCGGAGGCCAGGGCTAGCGCCAGGCTCAGCAACTCCAGAGGCGAGACGTTCAGCTTGCCGAGGAACGGCAGTTTACCGCTGCCGGCCGCATAAGCCGAGGCGGAAAGCGGCGCCAAAACCTGCACTTGCCAGGTGGCCATCCTGGGCAGCAGCCAGTCCAGCAGATTACCGCGCACCTTACCTGGGGGCAGCAGTTTTCTGAACCAGTCACGTAACTTGGGTGTCAAGCTACCGATCCAGTTGCCCAATTTGTGCAGGAACTTGCCGCCCAGCATGATGTTGGACAGCAGCGCTCCCTCCCCGATCATCTTCTGGTAGAACTCCTTGGTCTTTTTGGTTAATTCTTCGGGATCGTCGGCCCAGAAGGGATTGAGGGCCTTTGCCGACTTCTTGTCGAGGCCGTATGCGGCCGCGCTGACCGCCGGCGGGTAAGGGAAGAACCTCCAGTCGTGATTCCCGGTGCTGGTGAACACCGGCACCTTGATGCCGGAGTTTTTGGCAGTGCCGCCCCCCTTTGTCTCGGCGCCGGTGAGGATGTTACAGAGGAACTTCCAGTTATTCTCCCCGTAATCATCCCGGTCGCTGTAATTGTGCTTGATGAAATCGACGAGGTCTCCCAGCAGCAGCACAAAATCCAGTTCTCCCTTATCGGCTTGCTCGTTGGCATACTCAATGAAGCGGCGCAGATTCCGGTTGAAGTTGACAAAGGAAACTGCCGCGGACGCGCCCGCACCCTCTTCGCCGATCTTTAAAGCCGCCTGGTAGAGGTCGTTGCGTAAGGCCACGTGGAGGTCCGTAGCGTGGATAAAACGGAGTCCGTCTGCGTCAGGCCGCAGAGCGAGGGCGTGGAAAGCTCTGAATAATTCCTCGGCGCCCTGTTTCAACACCAGGTCATAAAGGGTGATGCGGGGTGCCAGGGAAATCGTCCGCAGGTGTACGTCCGTTAGTGCCGACGCGGGTCTGGCGGAGAAACGCACAAAGCGGGCTGTGCCTGCGAAGATTGAGGCCCTGAGGGTCGTACTGATCTGCCGCCGGGTTTGCTCCACCCCGTTAAAGGTTTCCGGCAGGCCGGGCTCCGTCAATTCCCGGCGCTCTTCCAGAACCAGATCGAACTCATGGCCATCTCCATTACCGGACGGTTTCGCCACGAGGCCGTAAACGCCCGGGGCCGCATCGAGGGGCTCCGCAATCACCACTTCGACTCCGGTCTTAATGGGGTCGTCCAGGGAACAGATAATGGGACAGCCCAGATTCGGGCTCAGGATACGAGGAAGTTTGAGGTTCATGGCCGGCCTCCTGGCGTTCAGGGAACGTTTTGGTGGATACGAGCCCTCTCTACGAATTCATCTTTATGACACCTGATGGGCACGGCGTCGGCGGCCATCAGGCAGATGTTGCAGTTGTCGCATTGAGCGGCGTCGCTTTCACCGCGCCGGAACTTGTCGGCCAGGTCGGGCTCCAGCAGGAGCGGCCGGGCCATGGAGACGAAGTCTGTTTTTCCCGCGCCGATGGCTGCTTCCATAAAGGCCTTGGTGCGCATCCCGCCCACGGTAATGACGGGCAGGGATATGGCCTTTTTCACCCGCGCGGCCGTCTCCAGATTATAGCCTTCTCGGAAAGGAGGGTGGAATAAGGAGAGAATCGGGGCCGCTACTTGCCGGATCAGGAACTTGACGCCCTTGCCTTTCTTGCAGAACGGCCGCATATAGGTGAGGATGGCCTCGGTGGGGAATTTGCCCCGGGCCATATAAAAGGCCTCCTCGCCGCTGCCGCCGGCGCTGATCTCCACCGCGTCGCAACAACCGGTCTTGGCCGCCAGGCGGGCGAATTCCACGCATTCACCCGGCTTTATGCCTTTCCTGGCCTTTTCGAAGCTGTTCAGTTTGAGCAGCACCGGGAAAGCCTGGCCCACGGCCTCTTTTACCGCTTTCAGAGTCTCACCGACGATCCTGAATCTATTCTCGAAGCTCCCGCCCCATTTATCCCGCCGGACATTGGCATGGCGCGAGAGAAAGGTGGATAGAAGGTAACCATGGGCGGCATGGACCTGGACGCCGTCATACCCGGCAGCCGCGACCCGGGCGGCCGCGGCCGCAAAACTGCGGATAATCTCCTGAATCTCGTGGTCCGTGAGGGCCCTGGGCACTTCCCGGTAGAATTTGCTGGGAATGGATGAAGGAGCCACCAGCAGGGGCTCGCCGGTGGCCGTGGAGAGCGTCTGCCGGCCGCAGTGGGCAATCTGGGATACGATCTTCCCGCCGATGGCATGGATCTTCGCCGCCAGCGCGCGGTGGGCAGGCACCAGATCGTCGGCGTCGATCATGGTCATGCGGTAAAGGGCGCTTTTGCCGTTCTGCATGATGCCCGCATAACCGGTGATTACCAGGCCGATGCCACCCTCTACGAAACCGCGGTAAAACTGGAACTGGGCCTCGGTGGGAGCGCCCCGGATATCGGCCAGGCCCTCGTGGGACGCCGCCCTGATCATCCGGTTTTGCAGCTCCAAGCGGCCGATATTCCCGGGGCTGAATAATCCTGCCATGGCAACCTCCCAGGGGAACTGCATGAAGGGAATGTTTTCTCCCTCCCGGCATCAGTATTAGTTATGTGAAATTAAGCACATATCCCAATCTACCATTGACTTTCTTTTAAACTTGATCTAGAATTGAGTCAACTATTTATTACAATAACATGCCTTTTAACCGGTTTGACAACTTTTAACTTTTACCTTCCCGGTCCGCAAGGAGTGTGACCCCGCCTTCCCAGTGGAAAAGCGCATGACGCGCCGTGCCTGATAAATATAAGGGAGAGAAGTTTTATCGTTCTTCCCTGGCAGTTTACAAGTTCCTTCTCAACCTTACTCCATACTTTGAACTTTAAACCTTTCGCAGCAGAGGCCGCAACGAACAGGATTCAGGTAATTGCCCGATTCGGCTGGCTCTGATCTATTCTTCCCCTGCGCAATGCTCAACACGGCTGGATTCGGCGAATAAGGCCAGCGAATCGGGCATCCTGCATGATTCGCCCCACAGCCCAAAAGGCAGGGGCGGCAAAGATAGGAGGAAGCCATGCCGGAAATCACATTGGGAGACCTTTCCCTGGGGAACTGCGTTCTCTCTGAGCGGGTGACCCATCTCCGGGACGTCTACTTTGAATCGATGCCCGAAATCTGCGGGGAACGGCCACGGTTGATCACCCGTTTCAGTAAGAACCACGGCTTTTTCAACGGCCAGCCGATCTCGATCCTCAACAAGGCGAAGATGTATCGCCGGGTGCTGGAAGAGCGGGAGGCCATAGTCAGCCACACCCGGGGAGTAGGCCGGGACATGCGACCTTTCCCCTTTGAAGACAGACAACTCTTTGCCGGGTCAACCACCTCCAAGTTAAAGGGGGTTCCCCTGTACCCCGAGTTTCTGGCCCTGACCCTCTGGCCGGAACTTTGGACCATGTCCAGGCGGGAAAGCAATCCTTTCTATATTACGGAAGACGATGTCAAGACTCTCAACTTCGACGTCTTTCCCCACTGGCTGGAGAACAATATCCTGGAACTGGGCCGGAAACGATACTATGAACAAAATTTGCAGAAGTACGGCCGCAAGAAATATGATCCCGAGATAAAGCTGATGCAGCGCCTGGTCTTTTTCCTGGCCAGCAAGCCGGAGTGCATCTCTCACACCATCCCCGACTTTTCCAAAGCCGTTAAGCTCGGGCTACGGGCGGTCATTGATGAGGCCCGGGAAAAAGAAGCCACTGCCCCCGATCCTGCTCGGAAGGAATTCTATGCCGCGGTCCGGGAAGTTCTGGAGGGAATCATCGGCTACTCCCGCAACCTGGCCGCGGAGGCCGAGAGATTGGCAAGCCTGGAGAATGACTCCGGCCGGAAGCAAGAACTTCTCGACATCGCCGTGGTGCACCGCCAGGTTCCCGAGTTTCCCGCGCGCTCCTTCCGGGAGGCTCTCACCACCGTCTGGATCTGCTGGACCGCAGTGCATCTGGAGAACCCCAACATCGGCCTCAGTCTTGGCCGGCTGGATCAGATTCTTTATGATAATTACCGCCGGGACATTGACCAGGGCCGGCTCACCGTTGCGGACGCCATTGAGCTGATTTGCTGCCTGTGGCTCAAGATCGGCGACCATGTGCCCGCGGTGCCCGAGGCCTCGGAACAGCTCTTTGGCGGCACGGGGTCGAACCAGGCCATCACCCTGGGAGGAGTGGACCGGGACGGCAATGATGCGGTGAACGACCTCACCTACGTTATGCTGCGGGCCACGGAACTGATGAAGCTGCGGGACCCGAACCTGAATGCCAGGTACTATTCCGGTGTGAACTCCCAGGAGTATTTACGCAGGCTCTGCGAAGTGAACCTCGAAACCGGCGCCACCCCGGCGCTGCATAACGACCGGGCGGTGATCAAGGCGCTCACCTCCAAAGGCGAAACCATGGAGCAGGCCCGGGATTATGGCGTGATCGGCTGTGTGGAGCCCGGAAGCAACGGCAGGTTCTACGGCCACACCGCGGCCATTCTCTTGAACCTCACTTCCGTCCTGGAACTGGCCCTGTTCAACGGCAGGCACCGCCATACGGGCATGGACCTGCTGATCAGCAAGGAAACCGGTGATCCCAGAACCTTTACCTCCTTTGAGCAATTTATCGGGGCCCTGGAAGAACAGATCCGGTGGATTGCGGACCACTCCACCGATCTCAATAATTTCTTTGGAAAGATTCACCAGGATTTCTACCCCACCCCCATCCTTTCCAGCCTCTTTGAAGGCCCCATGGAAAAAGGGCGGGATCTCATTGACGGCGGCGCGGCCGTCAACTCCTCCGCCGCCACCATCAGCGGCCTGGCGGACGTGGCCGATTCCCTCAGCGCCATCGAGAAGGTGGTCTTCGACGACAAAGTGGTGTCTTTTGAGGAACTGCTGGAAGCCTTGGAAAGGAATTTCGAGGGGTACGAAGCCTTGCAGGCCCTGTTGATAAATCCGGAGAAGACGCCCAAGTACGGCAACGAGGACCCCAAGGCCGATGCCAACGTCCGCCGGCTGGTGGAGACCCTGGACCGGGTCTTTGGAGAAAAGGAGAATTACCGGGGGGGTAAATATCGGGTGGGCTATTGGACCATGACCAACCATGCCGGGTTCGGGAGGCTCATGCAGGCCATGCCCAACGGACGCAAGGCCCGGGAAAATTTCACCAGCGGCATCACCCCGGTGTCGGGAGTAACTCCTTCTCTCACCAAAGCCTTGAATTCCGTGGCCCTGCAACCCGCCTCCTGCCTTGCCAGCGGGGTGGCCTTGAATTTGAAATACACCCCGGAACAGGACCGGGAGAAAATGCTGGAGAACTTTGCGGACACAGTGGAAGGCTACTTCGATGACGACGGGGGACGGAGCGATGGGGGCATGGAAATTCAATTTAATATTGTCACTCACAAGACCCTGGTCGATGCGGTGGGGAACCCGGACCCCAAAATGTTGGTGCGGGTCTCCGGATACACTGCCTACTTTAAGGATTTGAATCCCCAGATGCAGAAAGAGATCATCGACCGCACGGAGTATCTCCTGTCCACCGGGAAGATGGTAACCTTCGAACCCTTCCCTTTGCCGACCAAGAGGTGAACCGCCATGGCTTCCAGAATCCGACGCACGTTATTGAATATCATTCCTTCCATCTCCGAGCGGGCGGGCCAATGGGCGCTGCAACGGTTTTCGGGAGGGCTGGTGGGCCAATTGGGAGATAGATTGACCGACAAGTTCCTGGAGTTTCTCCTGTACGGGATGGATTTGGGTTTTTGTCTTTCCAGGGACTATCGGAGGAATATCAAAGATTTTCGAGGAAGCTACGTTTTCAGAACCGCGAATCAAAGCGTGGCCGCGTCCGTGACTTTCGCCAATGAGGACATGCAGGTTCAGACCAAACCGGTGGAAGACTGGGACTGCAGGATCACCTTCGAAAACGCGGCTGCGCTGCGGCGCTTTCTCTTTTCCGGGAACCAGGACATTTTGAATTCTCTCCTCGCCAATGAAGTGGAGGTGGAGGGCAACCTGAACTATATTTACAGGTTCGGTTTCCTGGCCAAGGACCTGGGCCGGAGGCTCGGGGTGGTGTAGGTGTGAATAAATCACCTCTGATTGTGGACATCAAAAGGCACAGCCTCGAAGACGGGCCGGGCATTCGCACGGTGGTCTTTTTTAAGGGCTGTCCCCTGCGCTGCGTCTTTTGCCACAGCCCCGAGACCCAGGACTGCGGGAGGGAAATCGCTTTTTACCCCGGCAGGTGCATCCGCTGCGGCCAATGCGCCGCGGCCTGCCCCCGGGGGGCCATAGAACTGGAGCTGGCCGGCCGCATCCACCGGGAGCGTTGTTTACGCTGCGGCGCGTGCGCCGAAGCCTGCCCAGCGGGGGGATTGAGGCTGTTGGGCTCCTCTTATGAAGTGGAGCAGTTGGCCGAGATTCTGCTAAGGGATCGCGCCTTTTTCCGCCATTCAGGGGGGGGAGTCACCCTTTCGGGAGGCGAGTGCACCCTTTTTCCGGAATATCTGGAAGCCTTGCTCAAGATATTAAGAAAAGAAGGCGTCCACGTCGTCCTGGAGACCTCGGGCTATTTCGACTATTCCCTCTTCCGGCGCAAGCTGCTGCCCTATCTCGATCTGATTTACTTCGACGTCAAGATCGGCGACCCCGGGCTCCACCGGCAGTATTGCGGGAAATCCAATGCCAGGATCTACCGGAACCTCAAAGCCCTCCTCGGGGAAGGAGCCGCGGGGGTGCATCCCCGGGTTCCCCTGGTGCCCGGCATCACCGCTACCCCGGAAAACCTGGCGGCTATCGTTGATCTCCTGTGCCGGGCGGGGGCGGGAGACATTACTCTTTTGCCCTATAATCCCCTGGGGTTGGGGATGGCGACCCACCTCGGGCGGCCGAAACCTCCGCTCCCGGAACGGTTTATGACGCCCGGCGAAGAGCGGATGATCAAGGAGATGGTTCTGAAAATAATCGGGGACAAAAGTTACGGCTGTCAGAATTAATTTGTAATAAGGACGGAAGGAGAAATCCCATGGTCCAAATTGATATTCCCGCCGCGTTTGCCGTCAGCCTGTTATCCATCGACCTGGGCAGAAAGGCCTTGAAAAAGGCGGGAGCGAACCATCCCCGGGAAAAAACCGCCATGTATTATCTCTACCTGTCCCGTTCCCTCTTTTTCGCGGGATGCGTCATCGCCCCCGCAGGCATCTATCTCCTGTCCGGTTGGCCCGGGTGGGAGCAGATTTATTGGAGCAGGCGCTTTGAAGAAGTGATGCACACCGGCTGGGTGAATGCCCTCCTGCCCGCCTTATTCGTGATGGCCATCGTGCTCGGAGCCTACTGGGGCCATATCCTGGGCTACCGCTGGCTCATGAGCGGCAAGGAAAAGTATCTGCGCCCCGCTTATCTCGGGGTTTTGCTGGTGGTGGGAATAGTGGTCCTCTCCTGCTATCCTTCCTTCCTCTATGTGGGGACCTACGACCAATACCATAATCTGGCCGGTCAAAGCCGCGAGGCCATGGGCAGTGTGTTCCGGAATCCTTATGGTTTTTCCGTGGGTTGGCTGGGGGTAATGATTTACTTCAGCGCCGCGTTCGCCATTCTTTGCTGGCGGATAATCCGGGAGAACCGGGAAATATCTTGAGGTAATCGTATCTCTAATACCAAATTCACCTGTAACAAAACCGTATCATCAAACCGCGTCCATCTGCGTTTATCTGCGTTCATCGGCGGTTAAATTATAACCGCGGATGCACGCCGATGAACGCCGCTCATCCTCTGATACTTTGCCGCTCGCGGGAGTTTCGGCCCCGGCAGGCTATCCTCCGATTCGCAGCACCTTGGCGCCCCGGATCTTTCTTTCCTTAAGCTCCAGCAGCGCCTTGTTCGCCTCCTCCAATCGGTATTCCTGAAACTCCGGCTGCAGCGGGATTTGCGCGGCCAGTTCCAGAAACTCGGCCACGTCCTGCCGGCCGACATTGGCCACGCTCTTGATCTCTTTTTCCAACCAGAGATGCCGGGCATAATCGATTTTTAACAAAGCCTCCTTATCCGCTTCCTCTTTGCGGATAGCATTGATCACCAGTCTGCCGCCCTTCTCCAGGTTCTTCAAACCCTCGACAATGGGGCCCCATACCGGGGTGGTGTCAATGGCCCGTTGCAATTTTTCCGGGGTTTCCGCAGCAAAGTCGCCGGCCCAGACCGCCCCCAACTCGATGGCAAAATCCCTCTCGGCCCGGGTCCTGGAAAAGACGAAGACCTTGCTTAAGGGATAGCTGCGCCGCACCATTTTCAGGACCAGGTGGGCCGAGGCGCCGAAGCCGAGCAGACCGAGGTTGTCGCCGTCCTCAATACCGGTCAGCCTCAGGGAGCGATAGCCGATGGCCCCCGCGCACAGGAGCGGCGCGGCTTCCCCATCCGCGAACACCTCCGGGATGGGGTAGGCAAAATCCCCGGGCACCGTGGTATATTCCGCATAGCCGCCGTCCACGTCCCGGCCGGTGGCCTGAAACCCGCGGCATAAGTTCTCGTTGCCCCGGCGGCAGAAATGGCACTCCCCGCAGGCCCGGTTGATCCAGGCGATGCCCACCCGGTCGCCCACCTGGAATCTCGTGACTTCCCTCCCTTTTTGCTCGACCCTGCCGACAATCTGGTGGCCTAAAATTATGGGGAATCTTGCCGGCGGGGTCCTTCCCTCGATTTCGTCCAATTCGGTGTGGCAGACCCCGCAGACGGCAACCCGCACCAGGATTTCCCGGTCTCCAGGCTCCGGGACGGGCAGGTCCGCCAACTCCAGGGGGTTTTTATTTTCGGCAAGATTCGTGATCTGCCGCAAGACCATGGCTTTCATGGGAATTCCTTATTTTATTGTGAACTGATTCCGGCCCAGTAAGCATCCACGTTATCTTGGATCTCCCGGAGGAGGGCGTCGTTGCGCTGCGGCGCGAACAGGTGGGCGAAACGGCCCTGGCGCTTAAGGTATTCCTCCACGGGGAGGCGGGGGCGGGGGATTTTGGTGTGGACGATCTTGCCGTCCGCATATTCCTTGAGGGGCCAGATGCCGGTTTTCACCGCCAGGCGGCCGATCTCCACCGTTTCCTTGGGATCGAAGTCCCAACCGGGAGGGCAGGGCGCCAGGGTGAGGATGAGACGCGGTCCCTTGAGATTCTTGGCTTTCTCGATCTTCCGGGCCAGGTCCAGGGGTTCGGCGGCCACCGCGGTGGCCGCATAGACCGGCCGATGCGCCGCCCAGATGGCGAAGAGGTCTTTTTTATAGCCCGGAAAGCCCCGGGCGCTCAGGGTGGTGGCGGTGCGGGCCGCGTGCGGCGTGGCTTCCGAGTGCTGCTGGCCGGTATTGCCGAACCCCTCGTTGTCGTAGCAGAGATAGAGAAAATTGAGGCCCCGCTCCAGGGCGCTGGAAGTGGCCGACAGCCCCATGCCGTAGGCGGAGCCGTCGCCTGAAAGGACCACCACCTCCAGGTCCTCTTCCGGGCCCATGCGGCCTTTGGCCAGCAGCACGTCCAGGGCGTCCCTGACCCCCTGGGCCCCGGCCGGGGCCGAAGCCATGGCCGTATAGAGCCAGGACCCCCGGAAAGGCGTGAAAGGGTAGGTGGCCAGCAGCGTCAGACACCCCGCGGCATTGACGAACACCGTCTTCGTCCCCAGGATGTCATAGACCCCGTGCAGCGCCTCCAACCCCCCGCACCCGGCGCACATAGGCGTCCCCGCGCCCAGAAGATGGACGGAGGGGAGGGGTTTGGGGAGTTTTGGTTTTTCGGCGGTCATGGAGATGGTAACTTCCTGTTCTGCTAAAAGAATGTTTATCCCGAAAAGATTAGCCTCACGCAAAGACGCCAAGGCGCAAAGGAAGACGCAAAAATAGAAATCAAAGGCGACCTTGCTTAACTATACCTAGCGACATAAATAATTGCGCATTATTCTTCTCTGCGC
>DYJG01000035.1 GCA_020723225.1 Desulfobacca acetoxidans
TCCGGCTACGAAGGCGTGCAGATTCTCTGGGGCGTGAACTTAAGCCTGGAGAAGGGCAAGCTCACCACCCTGGTGGGCTCCAACGGCGTGGGCAAGACCACCCTCCTGAGCACGGTCATGGGCCTCTTGCGCCCCTGGCAGGGGACCGTGAACTTCGAAGGCAAAGACGTCACCGCCCTCCCGGCCCACGCCCGGGCCAAGGCCGGCATGGTCCTGGTCCCGGAAGGCCGCCAGCTCTTCACGGAAATGACGGTCCTGGAAAACCTGGAGATGGGCGCTTTTTCCCCCCGGGCGCGAGCGTCCTACAAGGACAACCTGGACAAGGTCTTCGAGCTCTTCCCCCGCCTCAAAGAGCGGGCCAAACAAAAGGCCGGCACCCTAAGCGGCGGCGAGCAGCAGATGGTGGCCGTCTCCCGGGGCCTGATGGCCGAACCGGAAATCCTCTTTCTGGACGAACTCTCCCTGGGTCTGTCCCCGCTGCTGGCCCTCACCCTGTTCGAGTCCCTCACCCAACTGAAAAAGACCGGCCTCACCATGCTCCTGGTGGAGCAAAACGTCTCCATGGCCCTGGCCGTTTCCGACTACGCCTACGTCCTGGCCGAAGGCCGGGTCCACCTGGAAGGCCCGGCAAGGGATTTACTGAAAAATGATGAGGTGAGGCGGACGTATTTGGGGATTTAATACCGTTTTTCGTTTTGCGTTTTTCGTTTTTCGTGAAAAAAAAAGACCGGGGGAGGCGGGCGATGCCCACTTCCCCCGGCTTTTTTTACATGTTTGCGCCTTTCTTTGCGCCTTGGCGTCGTTGCGTGAGAAATCTTAACTATGAACACAGAATGTGTACATATTGAACCACCATGAAGAAAGACAAAAATATCAAGACTTATACGCCCGCGGAGCTTAAGGCCAGGCGGGCCGCCAGCCGCACCGATTTGCGCAAGGTAGACGCCACCACGGATGCAGAACTGGAACGGCTCGTTGCCGCGAACGAGGACGAGCGCGGCCTTATCCCCGACTGGACCCGGGCCAAACTGGTCCTGCCCCAGGCCAAGCAGTCCGTGCACCTGCGGCTGGAGAAGGAGGTTATTTCTTTCTTCAAATCCCAGGGCAAGGGCCACATCTCCCGGATGCAGGCGGTTCTCAAGGCATACGTTGAGGCCCATCGCGAGCAAGGCAAATCTTGACTGTCGCCTCGTAATGTGCACATAAAAACATAGCGAGGGTAACATGAAATTTCTTGAAGGGCTGTCCGACGACCTCAGGAAAAATCTTCTGGAGCAGCTTCGGGTGCTGTGGACCCATACCTCGACGGCCATTGAAGGCAATACCCTTACCTTGGGAGAAACCGCGTTTGTCCTGAGCGAAGGGCTCACCATCAGGGGCAAGCCTCTCAAGGACCACCGGGACGTGGAGGGCCATGCCCGGGCCGTTGATCTGATGTATGCCCTGGTCGCCAAGGAGGAAATCACCGCCGGCGACTTGTTTGCCCTGCAAAAACTGGTGATTACCGAGCCGGTGATAGATGTATATAAGCCGGTGGGCGACTGGAAAAAGGAGAACAATTCCGCCAACGTCGCCATCGACAATCGGCTAAAAACCATTGAATTCTCGGATTATTGGGAAGTTCCCCAACTTATGGAGCGCTGGCTGCATATGCTGTATGGGGAAATTCAGACCCCCAAAAAACCCCGGGAAATTATTAAATCCTATGCCCGGCTTCATGTTTCATTCGTAGTCATCCACCCTTTCTGGGACGGCAACGGCCGGATTGCCAGGCTGATCGCCAACCTGCCTTGCCTGAAGTCCGGCTATCCTCCCATCATCATCTCCCAGGAAAAACGTTACGACTATATCCGGCTGCTGGCCGAGTATGCCATTGCCAACGGCGTTCCTTCCAGGAACACAGAAATTATTCACGAAAATGGGCTTTTTGATAGGTTTTGCACTCTTTGTGACGAATGCTGGCGGGAAAGCCTTTCTTTGGTGGAGAAGGCTCATCAGCTACAGCAGAACCGGAAAGAACGCCTGAAACGAGATGCAGACGCCGTCAAGCCTCATTAGAACCTGGTACAGGTTATTGGCTCCCATAATATTGATATAGGATTTCCTTCTTCTCGGTTCCTTTTGCTGCGGCCTCGTCGCTAATTAATATAAATGAAGTTTTATTTTTGATGACAATGGCCAGATCGGTTTTTAGGATATCTTCCCCTTTTAAGACGCAGCGTTGGGTCAGGTAATAGGTGTTTTCCTGTCTGCGGACCTGCAAGGTTTCAAAACAGCGGCAGCCCGGATAGCTCAGGCCCTCTTTATCCAAAGAAAATGTCTCGGGAGGAAACGACCTCTTTCCCGTTCCCGGATAAGTGATGTCTGCACGTAAATACAGCCCCGGCTGGAGGGGAAGGATTAATTCGCCCGCGTTGACAGCGGGGGCAATGCTTAATACCGCAAAAACCGCTGAAGTCACCAACACCTTTATTATCAGGCTCTTCATCCTAAGTATCCCCATCTATCAGACCTGGGCGGGCACGGAGGCCCGCCCCACCAATATATCCAATACTCCAATTGGACATTAATACGTATCAAAATAACAGAACAAAAGCCGGGGGAGGCGGGCCATACCCGCCTCCCCCGGCTATTTTCCATAACTTGCGCCTTTCTTTGCGCCTTGGCGTCTTTGCGTGAGGTATCTTTTACAGCTTATACCGCTCATCCACGATGCGCTCCACTTCCTCCTCGGTGGGCATGGTGTCCCGGTAGCCGCCCAGGTACTGGTTCCGGAGCCAGCGATATAAGCTCACGGTCTCGTTGATGCGGACGATTTCCGGGATGTCCCCGCCTTTCACGGTCTTGATGTGCTGGTTGTATTGGCCCAACATGCTCACCACGTCGTAGAAGGTGGCCGCGTCCCGCTTGATGCCCCGCTTGAAGGACCTGCCCTCCTTGGGATAGATGCAGTCGGGCGACGGGTTGCCGGTGATGTCCAGGCGCTGGAAGGGCCGCCGCACCGCCACCTGCCATTTCCGGGACTCCACCATCATCCGGGCGATCATCGGCCCGGCCCAGTCGTGGGTCTGGTGCCCCTGGGGGCAGGCGGAGAAGAATTCCACCAGGGACGGGCCGTTATAGGCGATGGCCTCTTTTAAAATCTTGATGGCGTAGAAGGGGTTGTCGATGGACAGCTTGGCCGCGTACACGTGGGAAATGGCGAAGGCCTGGCTGATGATGCGGCGGTGCAGGGTGGTTTTGCCCGCGTACTTCCTGCCGATGGGGGAGGTGGAGCGGTCCGACCCGAAGCGGGTGGCTCCGGATTTCTGCATGCCGGTGTTCATGTAGCCTTCATTGTTGTAAATCACCCAGGTGATGTCGTAGTTCTCGCCCATGGCGTGGTTGAAGGGGCCGTTGCCGATATCGTAGATGGCGCCGTCCCCGGCGAAGACGATGATCTTGGTGAGCACACTGCTGTAGCGGTTCTGATAGGCCTGGTCCAGGCTGAACTTGGAGCCCAGGGCCGCGGCGGAGGCGGTGCCGAAGCCGTAGTGGCCCGTGGGGTAGATGCGGGTGTTGAAGGGGTTCACCAGTTCCGAGACCTGGTTGCAACCGGTGGCGTTGATGGTGTAGATGTTAAAGCCATGGTCCAGCATGTGCTCGATGGCCCGCTTGTTCTTCTCGGAAAGAATCTTCAACCCCTGGTAGAAGGTGGCGATGCCCTGGGGATGGTTGCGCAGGGACTCCGCGGCGAAGAAGGTGAGCAGGTTGATCACCCCTTCGCTGCATCCCGGGCACAGGGTGTGCTTGCCGGGATAGAGCTTGGAGAGCACGAAGAGCACCTGGTGGTTGAGGGGAAGCTGATCCACATAGGGGGCCAGTTTGGCGGTATTGTCCCAGTCTTTCAAATCTTCAGGAAGAAAATCTTTCTCCTGGACGTCGGTTTTGGCCACCATCTTCAGGGCGTCGGTGGGGCAGACCTGGGCGCAGACACCGCAGCCCTTGCAGGCATCGGGCAGGGCATTGATGTTCAAAGCGAAACGGTCCCAGGGCACCCCCTTGGGCAGGCTTTTAAAAACTTTGAAGTAGGGCTTCGCTGCGTCATTGATGTAGCGGTCGGTGACCGTGGAATAAAGGGCCGAATCCGGGCAGGACGCGGTGCATAAACCGCAGGCGATACATTTGGCGGGATCATACACCGGCAATTGAGTGCCGATGTAGCTCATATCCCGGTAACGGCTGGTGGCCGCGGGCACGATGGGCAGGAAACGGTCCCAAGGAACCTTTTTGCCTTCCAAAATGGGCTGCACCATGCGGCGGTAGAACAGGTCCTGATAATCATCCACCCGATTCACCGGCTTGATGATCCCCATTTCGTCTTTCTCCGTCAGGGTATAATGGAGGCCGGCGGTGCCGGGGGCCTGGCCGAAATTCTCCGGCTGGGGCGGGGTGTAAACGGGGGTGGTGGCGTCCAGGGCCTGTGCTCCCGGAGCCTTGTCGGAGACATGGCCGGAAGCCTGGTCCGCGCCGTATTTGAGCAGGGAGATATTGGCTTCCAGCATCTCCTTCTTTTTGGTGCCCAGTTTTTTCTCCAGGATCTTTTTAAAACGTCGTTCGAACTCCTTCTCCGGCATGATCCCCATTTCCTTGTTGATCAGGCCCAGGATGGCGGCGCCGGGCAGGTTTTTGTTCAGATGCAAAAGCGCCGCCTTGGTGCCGTCCAGGGTCAGGATCTTGATGCGCCGGTATTTGATCAGGGCCTGCACCTGGGAGGGGAAGGAGGCGACCACGTCATAGCAGCTCTGGGTGGTGTTGATCACCAGGATGCCGTTTTCCTTAATGCCGCCCACGTATTCCCGGAGGATCTGGTCGGAGAGAAATTTTTCGTTGAAGAAGGCCAGGACATCACGTTCGGTCAGCTCCGAGCTGTTGCGGATGGGCTGGGCGGAGATGCGCAGGTTCATGAAGACCGGCGCGCCTTTCCGGGCCGCGCCGTAGCGGGCGCCGGACTGCACGTATTTCCGGCCCGTGCCCATTTCTTCGGCATAGATCAGGGCCGCGGACTCCAGGGCGGTCTTCACCCCTTCCGCGCCCACACCGATGAAGGTCATGCCCAGTTCCCGCTCCAGGTAGCCGGGCAGCGGCGCGGGCCTCAAGGTCAGGGGACCTTCGATGCCCACGTAGAAATCCCGGAGGAAACGCCGCTTCTTTTCGAAGGAGGAGACCATGTTTTCCACCACCGCGGCCGCGTCGTACTTGTTGAAATCCTTGCTGCCCAAACCGTAAACCCCATGGAACAGAGTGGGCATGTCCTCCCGGCCATAGATGCGGTGCTCTTTCTTGCCTTCCCGGCCGGCCCGCAAAGAGACCTGCAACGCGGCCTGCACATCCGCCAGCAGCAATTGGTTATGGGCGGTGCCGGCCCGCTCCAGCACGCTGATATACTTGGCCTTGCGCATCCCGTAGGCCAACTCTTCATAGCAAGGGGGATTGAACAGGACCGGCCGCACCACCCCCACCCGGTAGCCTTTCACGTCCCGGTAGTAATCCACCACATCCTTGACCACCCCGGCTGCGGAACCGAGGATGACCACCACCATGTCCGCGTCTTCCGTGCGGTAGCACTCCACCACCTTGAGGTTGGTGCCCAGGATGCGGTTCATGACGTTCATAGCCGCCACGAAGCCCCGTTTGAAAAAGCGGTAGGCCAGGTCCTGGGCCACCTGCCCTTCCATGGTCAGGTCGGTGTCCGTGAAGGTGCCGGTCAAAGTGCCGTTCTCGAAATCCGGCTGGTACAGGCGGTTGGGCGGACCCAGAAAATACTCCAGAAAACTGTTGGAGAGGTCTTTGATATTTTCAATGGCATGGCTCTTGATGAAACCGTCGCCGATGACCATGGTGGGGAGCATCACCTGCTTCAGTTCCGAAACCTTGAAGGCGATGGGCAACAGATCGTGCAGCTCCTGGTTGTCCTGGGCCACCAACTGGGCCCAGCCGGCGTTGCGCACCGCATAAAAATCCGTGTGGCCGCAATGAATGCTCAAGGACCCCTTGTTCACCTCCCGGGCCATAACGGTCATCACCACCGGCAGGCGTTTGCCGGCCACGGAAAAGAGATTTTTGGTCTTCAGAATCAGCCCCTGGGAGGAGGTGTTGTCCACGTAACGCCCCCCCTGGACGGCCATGGCCTCCACCGCGGCAATGGCGGAGAGCTCGTCGGAGGGCTGGAAGTACATCAGTTCCGAGCCGAAGAGGTTTTTCTGGCCGTGGGCCGCGGCCTTGGCGAAGTTTTCGGCAATGGGGGTGGACGGAGTGATGGGATAGCCGCAGAGTCCGTCCACCACCCGGGTGAGAACGGAGATGGCCGCCTGGTTGCCGTCCATCAGGACTTCGTAACGGCGGCGCATGGTTTCCAGCTTCTTTTCCGGGATGTTGGCCAGATCAAAGGTAAAAAGTTCCCGGGCGTCGAAGCGCTCCCACTCCGTCTGATAGTCGATGGGGATGACTTGGTCCCGTTTGACGCTGCGCAGCTTGTGGTAAGGCATTTGCTGGCGCAGGGTGTCGATGGCGGTTGCGGGTCTCATGGTTTGGTCTCCTTAATCAAGGGCTATAACTTATTTATACTAAATCAATAAATCGTTGCAAGAAAATGTCAATTGACAGGCAAAGAATTATCCTTCATAAATATATATTGTGATAAATGAAGGATAAGAAAATGGCCAGCGGCTATTCCCTGACAGAATTTACCTTGGGCCAGCGCCACACCTACCGGACCACTGTGGAGATTTACCGGGCCTTTCTGGAAGCCGGGAGGCAGTGCCGCGCCTTTAAAGGCGGCATGCACTGGAAGAAGATCGGGGGCAAAGATTACCTCTACCGCTACCGGGACCGTTTGGGCCACGGCGAAAGCCTGGGGCCCCGCTCCGGGGGCACCGAGCGCCTCTTTGCCGGCTTCACCCGGGAGCGCCGGGAGGCCCTCGGCCGCCTTCAACGGGAGGGCCTGCGGCTGCAAGAACAGAGGCGGTATTGCCGCGCGGCTAAACTCCAGCGACTTCCCAGGGGTGCGGCCAGGATCCTGCGCCGCCTGGAGGAGCACCCCGCGGGCCAAGACCTGCTGGTGGTGGGCGCCGCGGCCGTCTATGCCTATGAAGCCGCGGCCGGGGTTTTTCTGGATTTTGACGCAGCCCCGGGCCTGCCGGCGGCCTCCCGCCGCCTGACCCTGGCGGGGGAAATGTCCTGGGAGGAACTCCTTAACCTCCTCAAGCGGACGGACCGCTCTTTTGCCCCGCTGGCGGACAGGGACTGCCGGGCCGCAAACCGGGACGGCTTTCAGGTGCAACTCCTTAAACCCGGGATCAGGCGTCCCGGAAAACCGAAAACCGTCACCCTCCCCGGAGCCCAGGAACCGCTGCCGCTGGAAGCCGGGAACCTCCAGTATTTGCTGGCTTCTCCCAGATTATCCCAGGTGGTTATCGGCGCCGACGGCGGTCCGGCCACCATGGCGGTGCCCGACGCCCTGGCCTTTGCTCTCAACAAGTTCTGGCGGAGCCGGCAGGAGGACCGGGAAGAGGCCAAGAGGCGGCGGGATTTCCGGCAGGCCCTGGCCGTGGCCGACCTGGTCCTGCGTTATCTGCAGCCTTACGAGTATTTTTCCCTGGAACTGGACATGCTGCCCCAGGACCTGGTGCAGGCCGCGGCCCGCTTCGCGGAAGGGACGGACGCCTCCGGCAGGGAGGCGGGGGCTTGAGGAAATAAACCTCACGCCACGACGCAAGAACTTATTATACTGAAGCGATTTAATTAACCGCGGTTGACATTCTCTGCGGCCTCTGCGCCTCTGCGAGAAACCTTTTTATCTCGCAGAGACGCAGAGAGCGCAGAGATTAATAATGCACAATTATTTATGTCGCCATGTATAAAAACAGTGAATCGGTGGGGTGGCCGTCTCTGGCCGCCCAAGAGGTTGGCGGGCGGGGACGTCTAAGATTCCCTATCCTTCCTTCTCGTCACCCAAAAGCAGGTCCTGCAAATAACGGTAACTGAAATGGAGCAGCGCCAAGTCGTCCATTACGAGGTCTTCCGTCTCCAAAACCCCGGGAACGGCCACCTCAAGAAATTCCCACTCGGACAGATCCTGGCGGAATTGATCGAGATCATAACAGGCCAGGGCAAAGAGGTCCTGCAACTCCGCGTCCACCCCCCCGGGTCCCATCAGACCCCTCTTTAAGAGAATTTCCAACCATTCCCGCCGCCCTTCGTCATACTCCTCAAACACCTGGTCTTCTATCCAGGACTCCAGGGTCCATTCCCGGTCCCCGGCAAATCCCCGGCAATAATCCAACTGCCGGCAGAAGTAGTGGTCAACCATGCCTTCTTCCGTCATTTGGCTCCCCATGGTAATGGGAAAGAGGCGGCAGGCCGCGGGCCGGTGGGCATAAACCGTGCACCCCTCCACACCCAAAAAAGGGCAGCCCGGTTCTTCCGTTTTGAAAGGATCGAGGAAGATCAGGGGTAGATGGGACCATTCGTCGATTTCCCGCCGGGTATAGCGCTCCAAAAACTCCCGGGCAGTAAGGCCCAGAAATCGTTTCAGACGCAGAATATCATAAGGGCTCAAAAGGATGGTGGGGGTGCGGCAGCAGCGGTTGAAGCAGGGCAGCCCCCCGTGGCAATGGAAGCGGAAACGGCTGTCCCAGGACAGGCCTTGGTCCTTTTGTTGATAAAGGGATACAGCTTCATGGTTTTCGGGAGTCATTAAGGCAAGGCCCCTCTGGAACTATTGATTTGCAGGCACGGGAAGGAACTGGCGAGGATCATTAAAGTTTGTTATTTAAAAGGGATGGCTGGACCTATTTCACCATTGAGGCTTGTCCGAACCGCGATAACGCAGCACCGGCTCGGCCCAATAGCCGTTAGTCTCGGTGAACTCCACGCAAGGGGCATGACGCCGCAGGAAACCCAGAGAGGTTTCGGCCTCAAACATATCCGGCTGGATCGGCCGATGCTGCTCACCTTCCCGCCTGAGGCGTCGCTTGTCCAGAAAGCCCAGGCCCCCGATCCATATGGCGCAGCCGCACAGCGATATCTTCACGTGATAACTGCCGCCTTCCCTGGCCCGGCGGATCAATGCCGCGTAAACACCCAAGGCCCCGAAAATCCCGGAGATCGTATCATTGAGCAGGTTATAGGGCGGATACTTGGGGGCATCCGGCGTGCCCTCCTGACAGGCCAACCCGGTAAGGGGAATGGCCACCGGGTCGAAACACCCCCGGTTGGCCCAGGCCCCGTGATTGGTTACCCCCCGCAGGGAGGCATAAATGAGTCCGGGACGCTGCGAAGCCAAATCCTGGGGAGAACAATCCAGCCGGGCCATGCAGGCGCCGCGGTAATTCTCCACAAACACGTCCGCTGCGCGGACGAGATTGTCGAACTTCGGGCGGTCGGCAGGGTCCTTCAGGTCGATGTACGTTTGCCGCATGCCCACCGCGGCCTCCAAGTAAATAATATCGTGGAAATACGTTAAAGGCGAGGACATCTGCATGACGTCCGCGCCTTGCTCCGCCAGGGTCTTGCCCACGGTTGAGCCCGCGACTTCATGGGTATTGCACAATACCCGCAGGCCGGACAAAGGACGCGAGGTTTGCGCAGTGAAAGGTTCCGGAGGACTGTCCCCTATCTTGGTGATCTCGATAACTGGAGTTTGCGCCAGTTGCAGGCCGCATTCGGTATTGAGCCACTCGTCAACGGTACGCGCCATCCCTCCCACCAGGCCGCGCTCATTACACTCGGTCTCCAGGTCAAGAGCATTCCACTCGGCGATTTTGGCGGCAATGCTGTTCCTGTTCGGCGTACAACCGAGAAAATCATACCACTGCCTCTCATGGCGGGGGTAGAAACCGGCGGGGGTGAACCACCGGTCATCCTTAGTGCGGTATAATTTAAAATACATGTTACAGCCATCGGCATAGGGAACGGGATAGCGTTTACCGTTCAGCGTGGAAAAAGGATGGTCGGCTATATAATAAATCGCTTTGCGCAAGTCGATCTTTAAATCTTGTCCGCGGCCGGTGCGCATCCGCCAGATCATGGCCGCGGCGGCAGCGGTGCCCATGTAAGGAAGGGCATAGGCCGTGCCGAGACGGATAGAACTTTCGAATATCGGATCCTCGCCCACAAAGGTGACCGTTCCGCCTATATCTGCCGCGTCCAGCCCGATACTGGTCATGAGTGCCCGGAAGTGATCGTCGATGTTGAAAATCTTCTCTTCCGTCCCACTATTTCTTTTTCCATCCAGCTCCATAAGGCCTCTGCAAAGTCTCTTCCATTCAAAGACAAGGACTATCCCGGAGATCAATTCCTAAAAGCGCCGCCTGGGCGATCACCACGCCGGCCTGCCTTTTTTGATTCTCCTCTCCGGGAAATTATGGCGTCCCGGTAATCTCGAAATCCCCGGAAGCCGCCTCCGTGCCGCCGATCTTCAGCACCACCCGGTATTTCCCCGGTTTCCACTGGCCGGGCACGGGAAAGCCGAAGGCATGGGAGTACCAGGGCCTTAAGTGATCCTTCTCCAGGGTGAACTTCTCGGTGGCCTGCTTGATGAGGTTGCCCGCCGCATCGTACCATAAAGTCTCCACGGCAAAAGGGGTTGCGGCCGCCCGTTTGCCTGCGGCCTCTATTTTCAACTCCCAGAAAATATAGCGGGTGGAGGCCTGGGGGAATTTTTCCCGGTAGGACCTGGCCCCCAGGGCCGGCGCGGTTTCCGGGCCTTCGAAGAATTTCAGGGACACGACTTTCAGGTGGTGCTCTTTCAGGAAATCGCCTCCTCCGGGACAAGAAAACGCGGGGGCCGGCAACCCCGCCAGGAGAATCAGCAGGGCTGGCAGGGCAAGAACGGCCCAACGTCGCGGATTAAAAACACGGGGGCAAAAAATCTTGATTTTCATGGCTCTCATAGGGGCAACCTCCGGCTGAGTGGACCTCGATTTTTCGATTAAATTAACATCTTCGGAGAAAAAATTCATGGGGAGAATGAAAAAATAAGGGTCAAAGAAAATATGTCTGATTAATAAAGATCATAACCCTTCCGGGCCTTGGCAGGAGCGCCTGGCCAAAAGGCGCCACCGTAGGCCCCTGAATGCAGATTGGCCCCATTTTTATGTATAAACAACTAGTTATTAATTTCACTTGACAAGTTTCTACTTGACAAAAAAATTAAAATATGGATGTAACTAAAGTAAACAATTCTTTAAAGATATTTCTTTCCCCCTGGAATGGATTCTTGGCTGGCCGGTCCCTCGGCGACTCAGGCCGGTAACCCATCATTCGGAGTCCTTGTGGGGTGGTCCCTTGGCCAACTTAAACCCAGAGTCGGCCCCCCTTCTTGCCGTCAGGCCCCCCGGCGCGGCAATCTTTCCTGTTTTTCCCGAACTCATCAATAAACGGATGTGCTGCGTCTGCACCAGAGTGAGCGCGACGTTTCCTGTAGCTTCCCCCAGGCAGAAAAACCTACTGCCGCGGCCCTCCGTCCTTTTAACATGAGCCGGACCGGCCTTCAGGCCGGTGGCGATATCACGCCGCTTCCGAAGCGGCGAATCTCTGAAGGAGGATAGCCCCATGGGAGACCGC
>DYJG01000687.1 GCA_020723225.1 Desulfobacca acetoxidans
CATAAAAAACATGACCCGACAAGAAAACTAATGTCGACTTTTTACGAATCCATCAGATTTACAAACGGGAAATCAAAAACCCAAAGGCAGAAACTGAAGACCGAAGACCGACCTTACCACAGGCCTTCCCCGCTTAAGCGCTCCTTAAAGTCCCGGGGGGAGACAAAGTGCCAGGCCTGCAGGCCGTGGCTGCGGGCGGTTTCCACGAAGGGGGGGAGATCGTCCAGGTAGAGGCAGCGTGAAGGCGGCTGGCCCATCTCCCGGATCAGGGCCTGGAAGATCCCGGGCTCGGGTTTGCGGCTCCCCACCTCGTAGGAGAGGATGAAGCTCCGGAAATGGCGGAGCAGGGGGGAATATTGTTCCTTAATATATTGAAAATGCAAGGGATTGGTGTTAGAGAGAAGGTACAGAGGATAGCGGGCGGCCAGCCTGGCCACGGTTTCCTCCATGTCCTCCAGGGGCGCAAAGATGTCGTTCCATAAAGCGCAGAAGCGGGGGTAGGGGAGGGCCAGGCCGAAGGCGGCCATGATCCGGCGGTAAAATTCTTCCGAGGAGAGGCGGCCGGTATCGTAACCGGGCTCCAGGTCGGAGCCGAAGACCCGGGCGTAGACCTCATCCGGAGTGAGACCAGCCAGGGCCGCGAAGGGGCGGCAGAAACGGAAATGGTCGACCCGGACCAGGACGTTCCCCAGGTCGAAGGCGATGGCCGTGAGATTTTCGGGAGATAAGGGAGCCACTTCATCAAAAATCATAACAAGTTTTTTTTAATCCGGACGAATTTTTTACGATAAATTTTATGATGAGCGACAAAAAAATGGGGACAGACGCTATTATTTTTTCTGAAGTTTTGAGTTTTGGGCATGCATTTCCGTTTTTAAAAAATAGCGTCTGTCCCCATTTTTTGCAGTAAAAAAGGGGGCGGCAGGTGGCCAGGGGTCAAGGTTGGAACACGATCATCTCGGTATTGGTGGGATTTGCCGCAGCCACGGCATTTTGGTTGTACGGGCCATTCCTTAAAGGCGAGGTGAGCCGCCAGGTGGAGGAGGCCGTAAAAGGCCAGGCCGCCAAGACCGCTGAAACGGGAAATAAAAGCCCCATGGCCTTAAAACCATCAGGCGCCCCGGGGCCGGGGGCCCGCTACCAGATGGTGACCGACGGCAAACAGACCCTCCTGGCGGACCTCAAGGAGGGGAGGGTGTGGCGCTATTTCCGGCACAGCCGGGAAGAGGGCCATCAGAAGGATGAAGAGGGTTTTCTGCCTTTGCCGTTTTTCTATGGGGGCATGAAACATCCCAACGCCGACGTGGAAGCCGGCGAGTAGGGCCGTTTTCGGTTTTCGGTTTTCCGAGGTTTTTACGTGTTCTCTGCGTCTTCGAAAAAAGCCTCACGCAAAGACGCAAAGCAAGACGCGATTTATAATTATACATGGCGACATAAATAATTGCGCATTATTCATCTCTGCGCTCTTTGCGTCTCTGCGAGAAAAAAGGTTTCTCGCAGAGGCGCAGAGGCCGCAGAGATGA
>DYJG01000688.1 GCA_020723225.1 Desulfobacca acetoxidans
TTCCAACCGTCTCTGTAATTCCGCCTTATCCGGGACCACCAGCTCCACCGCGGCGCTTGGGGTGGGCGCCCGCAGGTCCGCGACGAAATCGGCGATGGTATAATCCACTTCGTGGCCTATTGCCGAGACCACCGGTACCGGGCAGCGGTGGATGGCCCGGGCCACGATTTCTTCGTTGAAAGGCCACAGGTCTTCGAGCGATCCGCCGCCCCGGGCCAGGACGATGGCGTCGATCTCCGGGTAACGGCCCAGATCATCCAGGGCCGCGGTGATTTCTCCGGCTGCAGCCGGACCCTGGACCTTCACCGGATAAATCAGGACCTCTACGTCCGCGAAACGCTGCCTAAGCAGGCGCAGAAAATCCCGGACCACCGCGCCCGTGGGAGAGGTGACCAGGGCCAGGCGCCGGGGGAGGAAAGGGAGAGGCTTCTTCTTCTCCGCCGCGAACAGCCCCTCGGCCTGGAGCCGGGCCTTCAGGGCCTCGAAGGCCTGGGCCAGCGCGCCCCAGCCCAGGGGCTCCAGGTAGTCCAGAATCAGTTGGTATTCCCCCCGGGGCTCGTAGACCGTAAGCCGCCCCCGGCAGAGGACCTGCCCCCCTTCCTGGGGTTTGAAACGCAGGTGTATATGGTTTCCCTTGAAAAATACCGTGCGCAGTTGCGCGCCTTCGTCCTTCAAGGTGAAATAATAATGTCCCGAGGAGGGCTGGCGCAGGTTGGAGATTTCGCCGCTGACCCACACCAGGGGAAAGCCGGTCTCCAGGCGCTGCCGGATTTCCCGGGTCAGGGCGCTCACCGTGTAGATGTGGGGGAATTCCTGGTCCTGCATGATTATTTGCAAAGTATAGCACATTCCGGGAAAGGGCACCAAAGGATTCTTGAACCGTTGGAGTTCAAAGTTCAAGGTTCAAAGTTCAAAGTTAGGGAGTTTATCCCCATGGGGAATTTGTGGTAATTTTGTGGGCAACTTAAGCCATGAAGAATTGCCTGATAAGGAGCCTTATTGAAGGAGCTTCTTTTTATCTGCGCGATAGATGGTTTCTTTGAATTAAATTCCAAAGGCCTTTAACTTTTTTAATAAATATTCCGTAATAATCCATCAGAAGTTCCTAACGCTCCTCCCCACAACTGGCGCGCATTAAGGAACCTTGAACTTTGAACCTTGAACTTTGAACTGTTTTATGGACTATCCCCCCGGCTTACCTGCACTGCTGCGTTCCCGGAAACGGCCCGGCCCGCCCCGGCGGGTCTGGTTTTTCCGGCAGCAATTTTTCCTGGAGGAGGAATGTGTCCGGGCCTGCCGCAAGTTGGGCCTGGAGGTGCGGGAATGGGACTTGAGGGAAGGATGGGACGCAGCGAGCTTTTCCTCCTTTTTGTCGGGCCTGCTGGAGTTTCAACCTGATTTTTTCTTCTGCATCAATCACATCGGCTTTGATAAAGAGGGGCGGATTACGGAATTTCTGCGGGAAAGCGAAATCCCTGCGGCCGTCTGGTACGTGGACAACCCGGACTTTATCATTAAGGC
>DYJG01000689.1 GCA_020723225.1 Desulfobacca acetoxidans
GCTTGGAGTTAATGGCCTCCACCACGGATTTGGGGAGCTGAATCTGCCGGAGCAGGATCTTTTCCACCAAAATGCCCCGCTGGCGCAGGTCCTCCTCCAGATCCCGGGTGATTTCATCGGCGATCAGCTCCCGGCTGGAGGTATAGAGATCCTTGGCCTCGTGCCGAACGGTCACCCCCCGGATGGCGGCCCGGAATTGGGGCTTCACCACCACTTCTTCATAATTGGCCCCGATCTGGCGATAGACCCGATCGGCCTGGTCGGACAACAGATGATAGAGGCAGGAGACGTCCAACACCACGTTCAGACCCTCTTTGGAGGGGGCCTCGGCGTGCTCGAACACCTCTTTGGTACGCACACTCATCAATTCCATGGTGGACATGGGGTTCACCAGGTGCACCCCTTCGGGAATAGTGCCATGGACTTTGCCGAAGAGGACCAGGACCCCCACGTGGCCCGCGGGGACCATCCTGACCGCAGACGGGACCAGAAAGACCGCCAGGACCACCGCGGCCAGCAGCCACCGGATGCCGGCCAACTGGGGCACGTTTTTTCCCAACACCACCAGGGCCAGGGCAACAAATACCCCCAAAAGAAACAGGTTCATTAAATTCTCCCCTTATACCGTTTTCCGTTGCCCGAAAAAAAGTTTTCTCTTAACGGAAAACGGTCTTCTGATCAGGTGTAATTTTTGCATAATCATATCCCGGATGGTTAAGAAAAGGCAATTTTTGCCTGGCCGGGCAGTAAAACCGTTATGGGTTTTTCGTTTTTCGTCTTTCGTAAAAAAACCTGGACTTGCAGATGGATAAAGCCATGGACAGAGACAAAAAGGGACGGCGGCAAAAGGTTTATTTATTTTTAGGTATTTTGGCGGCTTTCCTGGCCGGGGCGGCAGGCTGCGGGTACTATCAGAATGTGCCTTATCTGACGGACCCCAAGGTTCAGGCCGGGCCCCCGGAAAATTTTGTCACCACCAGCGACTATACTTTGGCCCGCAAACGCATTGCCATCCTGCCTTTCCGGGTGCCGGCCCAGGTGACGGACGTGAGTTATTCCATCACCGAGGTCTTCTACCGCCAGCTCCTGGAACAGAGGCCTTTCATGACGGTGGCCCGGGTCTACGACAACTACAATACCGTGGCCGAAGCCCAGAAACTGGCCAAGGCCCAGGGCGCGGATCTTTTTATGATGGGGGAAGTGCCCTATTTCCTGGACAGCGGCGCCACCGGCAGATCCGGCATCCAGATAGATTTGAAGATCGTGGAGACCGCGACCGGCTTCACCCTCTGGTATCTGTCGGACAACATCATGGCTGAACCCGCGCCCATCATCGACCTCTGGGTGACCGAGACCAAGCCCAAACCCGGTCCCAGCGTCTATTATCTGGTGGACACCCTGTCCGCGCGGATGAGCAAGACCTTGCTTAAAAACTTGCAGCCTCCGCAACAGGTGGCCAATACCGGCAACCGTTCCAACCAGAATAAGGCGCTCTGCCCCACTCCCTGCCCCG
>DYJG01000036.1 GCA_020723225.1 Desulfobacca acetoxidans
TGGTGGTAAAAAAGGGATCGAAGATCTTCTTCAGGTTTTCCTGGGGGATGCCCGGGCCGTTGTCGGCCACCGTCACCAGGACCCGCCCGCTTTGGGGCTCGAGCCTGGTGCCGATCCGGATAACGCCGTTTTGGCCGATGGAATCCACGGCATTGGTCAAAAGATTGAGCCACACCTGTTTGAGTTTTTCGTGGTCGCCGATGATGGCCGGCAGTTCCGGGGCCAGGGAAGGGATGATCTCGATCCAGTTCTGCTTAAAGGAATGCCTGACCAGATCCAACACCTCGACGATGGAGCGGTTCAGGTCCATGTCCTCCATCCGGGACTCGATGTGCCGGGAGAAGCTTAGGAGATCGCCAACAATGCGGCGGCAGATTTGCGCCTGTTTTTCGATGATCTTCAGGAATTCGTGGCTTTCGGTGTCCTGGGGCAAATCCTCCAACAGCATCTGGGCGTAGCCCAAGATGACGCACAGGGGTGTATTGATTTCGTGGGCCACACCTCCGGCCAGTTTGCCCAGTTGTTCCATTTTCAGTGATTGGAGTAACTGCTCCTGGTAATGTTTGATTTCGGTGATATCCCGGGCGGCCATAAGGATGCCGGTGATCCGATCCCCGTCGTAAACCGGGACCTTGACCATGTGCAGCCAGCGTTTTTCCCCGTCTTTCACCACCAGGAGTTCCCTAATCTTATGACCGCCCGTTTGCAGGATCTCCAGATTTTCCGCGCGGTGTTCCTCAACCTGTTCCGGGGTACACCCGGGGACCTCGGTCCTTCCCAGAATCTCTTGGGCGGACAAACTGCAGAATTTACTGAAGGCCGGGTTCACCGCCTGATAAACCAGGTTCAGGTCCTGCAGGCTGACCAGGTCGGGATTCACGTCCAGGATGGTTTTCAAAAGCTGCTGTTGTCTGGTGAGAGTCCTTTCCGCCTCTTCCAGGCCTTTGATATGGGCATCCAGAGTCATGGCCATCACCTCAAAAGATTCGGCCAGGCTTTGAATCTCATCTCCTGCATTCATCTGATAGACCAGACAATCTTTGCAGCAAGCTAGTCTATCTTCAAAATTGGCATCCCGACATTCCGGGCTCAAGGTTCCCGGGATATTCCAACAGCGTCGCCGGGTGTCCCCGTAAGCCGGGCAATCCTCATGACGGCAGTTTTTGATTTGCCAACAATTGCGCTCCAAAGGGGGGCTGAGGTGCAGGGCCAGGTTGCCTTTGATCATTTCCTCCGCAGAGTGGCGCAAGGTATCGAGGCGGCGGGTCACCGTGCTGGCAAAGAGGCTGCCCATTCCTACGGCCGCCAGGGCGATAACCGCGGAAACGCCGAAGATGGCAAACAACAGCCGGCGCACCGCGGCTTCGGCCTTGGCCCGGGAGAGGCCCACCCGAACGGTGCCCAGGCGGTTATCCCCCACCTTTACGGGCAGGGCGAAATCATAGATCAACTCGTCCTCGGTGTCCAGAAGTTGAATCTGGGAAGCAGCGGCCGGAGGAATTTGATTGGCGTCTTTGAGGGCCGAGGGAAAGCCGATTCTGAAGGTATGGGATAAAACCTGGCCCCGCACATCCTGGATAAAGGCATAGACGATATCCTCACTGGAGCCCGTCGCTTCGTCCACCATGTTCTTGAGCCGCAAGAAATCCAGGGCCAGGATGGAGTTCGTTGCCCGGTGCGCCAGGTTTTGGGCCAGGCTCATGCCCCGCTTTTTTATTTCCCCACTCATGGCCTTCACCGCCACCCTGCTCACCAGGACGGACAGCAAAATGCCGAAGACCATAATGACGGCCACTATCCCTAAATTGATCTTACTGCGGAAGGATAACTTGGCGAAGGAATCCATAATCACCGCCCTGCGCCTTGACGCCCCGGCGTCCATGCGTGACGTTTTTTCATGTTAACCCCGGCTTTCCACGGCTTCGGCCAGGCGGCGGACGGCTTCATAATCCGCGTCCGTGGCCGGCAAAAGGCCGGTAAATCTGGCCTTTTCCAGGATATCGCGGTGTTCCGGGTTTTTCTGATCCAAACTCAACAGGGCCTCTTTGATCCTGGCCAGAGTATCCGGCGGCAGCCCCCGGCGGGCCGCGTACACCCACCCCGGATACCACCGGGAGTGGGCCAGCACCCGAATCTGTTTTAAATCAATTTTGTCCGCCAGGATGTCCAGGGTCCGCTCCCGGATCAACCCCAGGTCATATTTTCCCGAATAGACCGCCATTACCACCTTTTCCTGCTTCCCCCCCGGACCAGGGGCAAAGGCGATTTCCAGGAAGTCCTTTTTCCTGAGGCCCTGCTCCAGAAGCCAGGCCCAGGGATAGAGGTAGCCTCCGGCGGAATAGGGATCCACGGCAATCAACCGTTTGCCCTTCAAATCCCCGGGAGTTTTGATCTGGGGATTATCCACCCGGCAGATGACCTGGCCCCGGAAATTGATCTCGCCCTGCCCTTCCACAATGCGGGCAAAGGCCCGAGCCCCAAAGCGTCCGGCAATCTGCACATAGACAAAAGGATTGCTGAAGGAAATATCGATCTCCCCCCGCCCCACCATATTCATATGTTCATCGAAGGTATCCGGAAATACCTGGCGGATGGCCAGTCCGGTGGTTTTGGCCAGGTACTCCACCAACTGATGATGGCGCTGGTAGGAGACGTTATGGGCATATTGCGGCAGATAGGCATACGTCACCGCGGCCGGAGGCTTGATCACCGTGATCTCCTCCAGCTTGGAGAGATCGATCTTTTTCACCGGCTCATCATCGCCGCAGCCGGCCAGGAAAAGGCAGACGAAGGCGAAACAAACAAGAAGATTTCGGGCCGTCTTAAGCTTCATCATCGTGATGAGAGTTCCGAGTTCCGAGTTCCGAGTGCAAGGTTGATTCTGACAACCCGGTACTCGGAACCCGGAACACGGAACTATTAATCAAGCGGGAGGACAAACCATATCCTCCGTATTAAGATTATGATTTTTCAACCACTTCCATAAAGTCACCCGGCTCACTCCAAGTAAGCGCGCGGCCTCTCCTTTCCTGCCCCGGGCCTGGTTGAGAGCCCGGCACAACTCCTCCCGGCCGGGCGCTTTGTCGGGTGCAGTTTTTCCGGGAGCCGCCTTCGGGGCGGCCTTGGGGTCCTCGTCGGCGGAGACCGACGGCTGCGCCATGCGGAGCTGGGCCGGCAGGTGCTCCGGCAGGATTTTGCCTTCGTGGCACAACACGAAGGCGTATTCCACGGCGTTGATCAACTCCCGGACGTTGCCGGGCCAGGGGTAGTCCATCAGGATTTCCAGCGCGGCCCGGCAGATGCCGGTCAACGGTTTGCGGGTCTTCAGGGCGATGCGCTGGATGAAATTCTCGGCCAGCAACGGGATGTCCTCCCGCCTCTCCCTCAAAGGGGGGATGGCAATGGGGATGACATTGATCCGGTAAAACAAGTCCTGCCGGAAGGAGCCAGCTTCCATCAGCTTGTACAGGTCCTTGTTGGTGGCGGTGATCACCCGCACATCCAGGGGAATGGGCTTTTGATCCCCCACCTTTTCAATGACCTTCTCCTGCAAAACCCGGAGCAGTTTGGCCTGGGTGGCCAGCGGCATATCCCCCACTTCGTCCAGAAAGATATCGCCGCCGTGCGCGGCCTCGAAGCGGCCCACCCGGTTGCGGTCCGCTCCGGTAAAGGCCCCCTTGACATGGCCGAAAAGTTCGCTCTCCAACAGCGATTCATGGATGGCGGCGCTGTTGACCTTCACAAACGGTCCCTGGCTCCGGGGGCTGAGACGGTGGATGGCCCCGGCCACTAATTCCTTGCCGGTGCCGCTCTCTCCGGAGATGATCACCGGCGCCTCGGATTGGGCCGCGCTGGAGATCAGCGAAAAAAGCTGCAACATGGCCGGGGATTTTCCCAGGATGCCGTGAAAACCGTCCTCCCGGCTCAGTTCCCGGCGCAGGCGGGTGATGACCCGCTCTTTGGCAACCACCTCGCTGATATCGGTGAGGGTCTCCACCCCGCCCATGATCTCACCGGAGTTGTCCCGGATAAGCGCGGCATTCTTCAAAACGTGTACCAAACTGCCGTCTTTTTTCGCCAAAACGCATTTGCAGCGGCGGATGCAGCCATTCTGGAACAATTCGCACTGTTTGCCGCCCCCGGCGTCCAGGGCGTGATAGCAGGCATCGGTCTTGATCAGGGCGCATGGCTGGCCCAGGAGTTCTTCCCGGCGGTAGCCGGTGATTTCCTCCAGGGCATGGTTCACCGAGAGAATGATGCCCTGGGGGTCTACCACCGCCACCCCTTCCATCATGGTGTCGATGACTTTTTCTAAAAACCTGTCGTAGCCTTGCTGCAACATGCTTTTACCGCGCCGGGCCCCGGATTGTTAAGTTAACATTAGCGTTAATTTATCGCGATGTTAACTTAACATCGTCAAACTGTCAAGATATTTTCCAACTTACCGGAAATTGTCGTAATTCCGATCAATGTCCGGACATTACCCTTCCACGGCATCGGGCATATTTCTTGCTGGAAGATGTAAACAGAGGGGATTGTTAAAGATGCCGCTTTGGGGTCCAATTCCCGGAAACCATAATTCCCGAGGCTTTTTAACCCAGAAAAAACCCTTCTTTCCGAAAACTATTATCTTTTTTAAAATTTAGGAGGTTTTAATGAGCAAGAAAACCCTTATCGTGTTAGCAGGTCTGGTGCTCCTGGTCCTGACCGCCGGCTCGCTTCTGGCCCAGGCTCCCGGAGCAGGCCAGGCCCCGGCGCCCACGGTGGCCCAACCGGCCCCGGAGGCTCCCAAGGCCCCGGCCGCCGCGCCCGGCGCCAAGATGAGCAAACTGGAAGAAGCCATCGCCAAGACCCCTCAGGGGAAGGGCAAAGGCCAGATTGACCCTGCTGCGGCCAAAGGCTTTATGGGCATCCCCGGCGCTCCCAGTCATTTTTGGCTGCTCTACATTCTCTGGGGCATTTGGGTGGGCTGGATCTTTTCCTCCGTGGGCGCGTTCGGCGGCATCATGGCGGGTGTGGGCCATATCAGCGTCTTCGGGCTGTCCGATTATGCCAGCGCCTTCAAGAAAACCAGCCCCGGTTTGAACAAGATGTTGACGGATTCCATCCGCACCAGCAACCAGTATCTGGTGGGATTGTCGGCCTTGATTTCTTCTTTTACCTATTACCGCATGGGACGCTTGGTGCTGCCCCTGGGCCTGTGTTTGGCCATCGGCGGCATCATCGCCGGCTACCTGGTCCCTTTGCTGACCGTCGGCAAAATGGATGTCAGCCTTTATGTGGGTTTTTTCGGCATCATCGTCTTTGCCGTGGCGTTTGTGCTCTTCTATGAAACCACCCCCAAAGGCCAGGCCAGCAAACAGGCGGCCAAGGCCGCAGCCAAGGCCTTCGAAGACATCCACATCCGTAAATGCGCGGTGGACGAGGGCGGCCATGCCGCCTGCGGCGTTGAGGTAAAACATTGGGGTTTAACCAAAATCGTCTTCAGTTTTTACGGCCAGGAATTCTCCTTCAATCCCATCTGGCCCCTTCTGGGCGGCTTCGTCATCAACGGCATCTCGGCTTTCATCGGGGTGGGGGGCGGCTTCCTCTACGTACCCTTCCTCACCTCCGCGGCCGGCCTGCCCATGTTCATCGTGGCCGGAACTTCGGCCCTGGCGGTGCTGGTGGGCATGATCGTCAACATCTTCAACATGATGGTGGTCCGCCAGGTGCCGGTGGATTTCCTGCTGATTTCCACCGAATTGATCGGCATCGCCATCGGCTCCATCCTTGGTCCGCTCACTTCCAAGAAGATTCCCGAGGTCTGGCTGAAGCGGCTCTTTATTGTCCTGGCGATCTACGTGGGCATCGGCTACCTCACCAAGGGCTTTATGGGCAAATCCATATTACCGGGTATGTAGGAGTTAACCACTATTAAAAGAGAGAGGGGCCGGGAGAGTCCGGTCCCCTCTTTCATTGGCGGCGGATATGGAAATGCATCCCCTGTTTCTCTTTCTGGACCCCTTCCTGATCCGGTTCTACCGGCTGACCGGACGGGCCGAGGTGGATTTCTTCCTGGGCACCCTGGCGGTGGCCTTACTCACCCTCATGGTGGGCGAGTTCACTTCCTGGCTGGCGTCCCTGGCGGTGCGGCGGCGCTTTGGCGAGGTGACCGAGGAAGCCAAAAAATACCACGAACTGTCCCTGGAGGCCCTGAAGGCCGGGAACCGTCCGGCCTATGAGGCGGCCAACACCTTGGCCAACGAGGTCTTCAGCAAATCCTTTTTCATGCAGATAACTTTATCGGCAACGTTTTTCTGGCCCGTCTTCTTCGCCCTGGCCTGGATGCAATACCGGTTTCTGAACGTGGATTTTCCTTTACCCTTCAGCGGCTTATCCCTCGGTTATATCGGCATCTTCATTCTCCTGTACATCCCGGCGGTCATCCTCTGCAAAAGGCTGAAACATAAATACCACTCACTACCCAAAGAGATTTGAGCGAGGTTTCTTTGAGAAAGGCGAATTAGCATTGTGTCCAAAAAGAAATTCGATTCTGAGAAGCCGCTGATGAAACAGGCAGAGTTAAATAACACGAAACATGGGCTGACGCCACTGGCCGCAGCTGTTATCAAAGAGATGGCTAAGATAAAGGTGGGGGAATCCAAGCCCTTTAGCCTGACCGCTAAGGGGCGGAGAGATAAGGGACAAGGCGCCTTGATCGCCTCCTGGCAATGCTTCTATCTGAACAATATCATGGTAAAATATATGATATATGGAAAAGTACGAGGTTCTAATGGGAAATAAAGTCTTCAGCATCTGTTTCATGTGCACCGTGCGTTGTCCCATCGAAGTGGTGGTGGCCAACGACGACGTCGTCTGGATTCAGGGCAATCCCTTTGTGCCCGGCATCGAAGGCGCGCTCTGTGCCAAGGGCTCCGCGGGCCTGGCCCTGCTCCACGACCACGAGCGGCCCCAATATCCCATGATCCGCACCGGGGAGCGGGGCGCGGGCCAGTGGCGCCGGGCCTCCTGGGACGAAGCCCTGGATTACGTGGCCGATAAATTGAAAGAAATCATCTTCAAACACGGCTCTGAGAGCGTGGTCTTCGGCGAGCGCACCAACCTCAACACCCATATCAGCAAGACCTTCATGAAGGCCATCGGCTCTCCCAACCACTTCACCCATGACGCCTTGTGCAAGGGTTCGGTGAACACCGCGTTCCGCAGTCTCACGGGCTACGCCGACGCCCAGGTAGGCGTCGATTACGCCAATACCCGGCACATCGTCATGTACGGCCGCAACATTTTCGAGGCCCTGGAAATCGCGCCCCTGAACAATCTGCTCAAGGCCATGGAAAAAGGGGCCAAACTCACCTATATCGACCCCCGGGTGAGCGTCACCGCCACCAAGGCGGACCGGTACTGGATGATCCGGCCGGGCACGGATCTGGCCCTCAATTACGCCCTGATCCATACCATCTTGAAAGAGAAGCTCTACGACAAGGACTACGTGCAGCGCTGGGTCTCGGGCCTCAACGAACTCCAGGCCTTTGTGGAGCCTTACACGCCGGAATGGGCCGAAACAGAGACCGGCATTCCCGCGGCGGAGATCGTCACCCTGGCCCGGGAGACCGCGGAAGTTAAGCCCAAGGTCGTCTTCCACTACGGCTACCGGGGCGCGCATCATCCCAATGAGATTCACCTGCGCCGCTCCCTGATCATCCTTAACGCCTTGATGGGCAGCATCGAAGCCCAGGGCGGCCTCTTTTTCAAGAAAGGCGCTCCGGCCGCGGGCAAAGGCGACATCGGCAAGTACGTCAGCCAGGAATTCCCCAAGATCGAACGGCCCCGGTTCGACGGCTCCGGGAAGGCCGCGTTTCCCATTGCCGACTCCTCCCACGGCAACCCCCAGATGCTGGCCCACGCCATCGAGAATGAGGACCCCTACCCCATTAAGGCCTTGATCGCCAACCGCTTTGAGCCGCTCCAGTCCATTCCCGACAGCGCCGGAGTGCGCCGGGCCCTGGACAAGCTGGACCTCATCGTCGCCATTGACGTGAATTTCAGCGAAATCGCCTGGTATGCCGACGTCATCCTGCCGGAGTCCATGTATCTGGAGCGGGCCGATTCCATCCAGATGATCGCGGGGCAAAAACCCTCGCTGCGCATCCGCAAACAGGCGGTCTCGCCCCGGTACGACACCAAACCGGCCTGGCTGATTTTAAAGGAAATCGCCAACCGTCTGGAAGTGGGCCAATACTTACCATATGAGACCATTGAAGATATCTGGAATTTCCAGCTCAAGGACATGGGGGTGAAAATCGAGGATTTTGACGCCAAGGGGTTCGTGTCCCTGACGGATAAGGCGATTATGTGGGACCGGAAAGACGGATTGAAGTTCAAGACTCCCTCCGGGAAGATCGAGCTGGTGAGCTCTTTGATGGAAAATGCCGGGTTCCCGTCCTTCCCCGCTTACCAGCCGGTGGCCCCGCCGCCGGAAGGCCGGTTTCGCCTGGTGGTGGGCCGCTGCGCCGCGCACACCCACGTCTCCACCCAGAACAACGCGTTTTTGAGCGAACTGGTGCCGGAGAACGAACTGTGGATCAATCCCGGCCCCGCGGGGAAATTGGGGATTAAAGACGGCGCGTACGTGGAGGTGGTCTCGCCTTTGGGCACCAACGGCCGCATCAAGGCCAAGGTGACGGAATTCATCCACCCGGAAGCGGTCTTCATGCTCCACGGCTTCGGCAAAACCGTGCCCGCACAGACCCGCTGCTTTCAGAAAGGAGCCAGCGACGCCCTGCTCCAGGAGAACGTCTCCGATAAAGTGGGGGGCAGCCCCGCGCTGGATGAGACCCTGGTGCAGGTGAAGAAAAGTTAGCAGTGAGCTGTGAGCAGTGAGCAGCGGTCAGTGATTAGTAAAAACTTATGATTTTTGGAAAATCTTTTAACTGCTTACTGCTCACCGCTTGCTGCTCACTAAGTGATAATTTGGAGGAATAATGAGTCAATATTATCTGTTACAGGATCAGAAAAAATGCATCGGCTGCCTGAGCTGCGAGGTGCATTGCAAGAGCAACAAGGGCCTGCCCCTGGGCCCCAGATTGGGCCAGATCATTACCGTGGGCCCGAAGATGGTGGGCGCAGTGCCCCGCATGGCCTTTGTCTTCATGCCCTGCTTCCACTGCGAAGACCCCTGGTGCGTGCCCGTCTGCCCCACCGGAGCCATGCGCAAGCGCCCCCAGGACGGCATCGTCTACGTGGAGCCGGCCCTGTGCGTGGGCTGCAAGAGCTGCATCACCGCCTGCCCCTGGGGCGCGCCCCAATGGCACCCGGAACTGGGCAAGGTGGTGAAGTGCGACTACTGCATGGAGCGGGTGGACCAGGGGTTGCAGCCGGCCTGCGTAACCAAGTGCGTCACCCATTGCCTCAGTTTCGGCCGGGCTGACCAATTGGACCTGACCAAACGGGAGCGGTTTGCGAAGACCGTGGCCTTTGAATTGGAAACTATTGTCAGCGGCCGCTAAGACAGTTCAAAGTTCCAGGTTCAAAGTTCAAAGTTAACCGGCGGGAACAAAAGGAGTTTTTCGTAATTTCAAGTTGAGCCGGCCGGACTGCACCAGACAACGCCGCCCAAGCACAGCTTGGGCAAATAATGCTCGTTCCCAAGTATAACTTGGGAACGAGATTTGGATAAAGGGCGGGCTCTGCCCGCCTTCTCAACTTTGAACCTTGAACCTTGAACCTTGAACTCTAACCCGGAACCCGGAACCCGGAACTCGGAACTTTTAACGGAGGCTTCGCCCCATGGCCAACCAGTTTAACGGCCGTCCCTTAATCCGCATCAATGTCTCCACTTTCCCCCGGAAAAGCGCCAGGGCCGCCGAGGCGGTGGCCGACGCCTTCATCAATGAGCTGAAACAGCGCTCCCTGGACGATCTAGGCCCCCTGGACGTCCACCTGGTGGGCTGGCGGGGCATCGAAGGCAAGGACGTGGTGGTGGAGGTTAAGGACCAGTCCGGCTCCCATCTCTATGAGCTGATTACCCCGGACATGGCGCCCCGCATCATTCAGAGCCATATCGATGAAGGCCGGCCGGTGTCCCGTTGGCTGGTGGGCAAGGATTACCGGGATTTCACCGAACCCCAGAAGATGTATGTCTCCGAGTTGGTGGGCCAGGTGGACCCCGTCTCCTGGGAGGAGTACCAGGACCAGGACGGTTACAAAGGTTTGCAGACCTTCTTCAGCCAGGGCTTCGATTCCTTTCTGCAGAAGGTGGTGGCCGCGGGCTTCTGCGAATTCGCCCGCATTACCACCACCCCTTTAGGACCCAAGTGGTGCGAATTGCGGGTGGAAAAGGAGCAGCCCATTCTGGTGGTCAATGCCGCGCCGCCCACGGCCTGCGCCGCGGGGGAGGTCTTCCTGCTGGAGGGCTGTCCCCATCTGGCGCTGGAAGGCATCTTACTGGCCGCCAAGACCCTGAAGGCCCGGGCCGCCATCGTTTATCTCCCGGCGGACGCCCGGCTGGCCCACGAACGCCTAGAACAGGCCTGGAAGGAGTTTAGAAATTCCCGCATCTGGCCGGCCAAAGAGCCTCTCATCGACTTGAAGATCGTCTCCGGACCCGGTTCTTTCCTCATGGAGGATGAGGATCAGCTCACCCGGACCGTAACCGGCCTGCTGCCCCGCTCCTTCTGGGATAAGTTCCCCCAGCGGGTCTTTCTCTCTCATAGCTTGGGAACCATCGCGGCCTTGCCCTTCATTGCCCAGACCCCCGTGGCCTGGTTCCGGAAGCTGGGGGTGGAGTGCGCGCCGGGCACCATGATTTTCCGCCTCACCGGGTCCGTGGAGCGGCCCGGGTTCGTGGAACTGCCCCTGTCCGCCACCCTGGCGGAAGTCATCAACAATATCGGCGGCGGCTGGCGTTTCGGCCGCACCCCCAAGGCCGTGCAGGTGGGCGGGCCGTTGGGGGCCATCCTGCCCGTCTCGCTGCTCAATCTTACCTTGAGCCATGACACCCTGCGGGAATTGGGGGGCACCCTGGCCGTGGGGGTCATCCAGGTGCTGGATGAGCGCGACTGCCTCGTCTCCCTGGCGCTGAAGCAGATTTCCTTTATCCTGGACCAGCCCGGGGGTCAATGCCCCGCCTGCCATCAAGGTTTAATCCGCATCAAGGAATTGCTTACTGCGGTCACCGAGGGCAGCGGCGGCGAAGAAATCCTGGAGGAATTGCAGCATGTCTGTGAAAAGCTGAAATTGCGGGGATCCTGCAACCTCTCCCGCCAGGCCGTGAATCCGGTGCTCACTTCCCTGCAATACTTCCCCGAGGAATACCGGCTGCATCTCCGCAGCAAGCACTGCCCGGCTAAGGTTTGCCCCAAGCTGCTGCCCGCGCCGTGCCACCAGGCCTGTCCCACGGGCATCGACATCCCCAGCTTCATGGGGCTCATCGGCCAGGGCCGGTTTCAGGAGGCCTGGGAGGTGATGCGGGAAGACAACCCCTT